>JABDPU010000096.1 GCA_013042625.1 Flavobacteriaceae bacterium
CACATAAATTTAGGTTAATTTCAGGATTTGGAAAGAGGATAGTCCTTTATTTATAATGATTTTTTTCGTATCTTAATAACACTGAAAAACCATGATTTATGGAAACCCATTATAACAAAATATACACAGGAAGCTTTGTGGTGGTGCAACTGATAACTACTCGATTAAAGGAAATCGGGATTTCACCGGTTATTAAGGATGAGACTGAATCCGGGAGGCTGGCTGGTTTTGGTTCCGGAGTTCCCGGACAACAGGAAATCTTTGTTCATGAAGATGAACTGGATAAGGCTGTCAAAGTCGTAGAATCTACCCTTGCAGAGATGGAAGCCTGAACAGATTAAGCTGTTACGGTGGCATACATTTTATCGCGTAATTCCCTGATTTTTGGATCTTGCATATAATCATCGAAGGTCATATACCTGTCGATCACCCCGTTTGGTGTTAGCTCAATGATACGATTACCAACGGTCTGCGCAAATTCATGGTCGTGGGTAGTAAGCAAAATTGTTCCTTTGAATTTTTTAAGCGAATTATTGAAGGCTGTTATACTTTCAAGATCAAGATGATTGGTCGGCTCATCCAGCATCAGAACATTTGCACGAAGCAGCATCATCCTGGACATCATACAACGCACCTTTTCACCTCCGGATAAAACATTTGATTTTTTCAAGGCTTCTTCTCCACTGAAAATCATTTTTCCTAAAAACCCCCTGATATAAACTTCTTCTCTTTCCTCCTCCGTCTTCGTCCATTGTCTTAACCAATCAACAAGATTCAGCTCGTTTTGAAAAAATTCACTGTTATCTAATGGTAAATATGACTGAATGGTTGTTACACCCCATCTAAAGGAACCTTCATCTGCCTTTAAGTTGCCGTTCAGTATCTCGTAAAATGCAGTAGTAGCTCTCGAGTCTCTTGAGAATACCACGACCTTATCCCCTTTGGCCAGATTGATGTCAATCTTATTAAAGAGCTGCTCACCATCAAGACCGGCAGCAAGATTTTCGGTGTGCAGGATTTGATCACCGGCTTCTCGTTCCTGATCAAAAATGATAGCCGGATAACGGCGACTCGATGGTCTTATATCTGAAATATTAAGCTTCTCTATCATTTTCTTCCGACTAGTAGCCTGCTTCGATTTTGCAACATTTGCAGAAAACCTTCGGATAAAATCCTCCAATTCTTTTTTCTTTTCTTCAGCTTTACGGTTTTGCTGAGCGCGCTGCCTGGCGGCCAGTTGCGAGGATTCATACCAAAAGGTATAATTACCCGAATAGTTGTTTATCTTACCAAAATCGATGTCGGAAATATGGGTACATACCGCATCCAGAAAATGCCTGTCGTGTGAGACGACTATAACACAGTTTTCATAATTGGCCAGGAAATTTTCCAGCCACGTAATCGTATCATAATCCAGGTCGTTTGTAGGCTCATCCATGATCAATACATCCGGATTACCAAACAAAGCTTGTGCAAGTAACACACGTACCTTTTGTTTTCCATCCAGGTCCGCCATGGACGAGTAATGCAGATCTTCCTTTATACCCAGGTTTGATAATAGAGCCGCTGCATCGCTTTCAGCATTCCAACCATCCATTTCTTCAAACTGAACCTGAAGCTCTCCAATTTTTTCAGCATTTTCATCAGAATAATCAGCATAAAGTGCGTCGATTTCAGTCTTGATTTCATAAAGTGGCTTATTACCCATCAAAACAGCCTCTAACACATTGTACTCATTATACAGATTGTGATTCTGCTCGAGTACAGACATCCGCTTTCCGGGCTCTAAATGAACCTGACCGGAAGTCGGGTCCTGTTTACCGGCAAGAATTTTCAGAAAAGTTGACTTACCAGCACCATTGGCCCCTATAATACCATAACAATTTCCCTGGGTAAAAGTCGTATTGACTTCATCAAACAAAACTCGTTTTCCAAACTGCACAGAGAGGTTAGAAACTGAAAGCATAACTGTTGTATTAAATTTGGCGCAAAAGTAGGAAATTCAAGGGATACGGCAAACCTAAAACGCTCCCAATAACTTTAACAACGCCTTAACAACGGTGCACGCCTGCTTCATATATTTTTGTAAACGACCAAAGCTATGTTTTTGTCATAGCTTGAAGAATGAATATGAAACGGATACTTGGCTTAGCGCTTATAGGACTAACTTTACTAAACTGTTCGAATCGAAATTCAAATTGTGGCTCCGCTTTCTTTGGAGGCGAGGTTATCAATCCGAATAATGATCACCTCATACTGTACGATTCGAGCCAGGTTGT
>JABDPU010000102.1 GCA_013042625.1 Flavobacteriaceae bacterium
AAAATATATCCACCCAATTCAGCACCCCAGACCTGGTGGCCTTCAGGGTCAAAACCGCGATCCCATGATATTATTTTATCGGCAGTGATTACTACCTCTGAGGTAGCATATGACGCACCTCTCAAAGTACTTTCACAACTATATTCCCTGGTTCTGCCTTTGAAGTGATTTTCTCCTGATTTTACCAAAATCACATCACAACCATTTCTCAATGAAAGATCCTCAAATTCAAGTGAATCAAAGCCCTTGGGTGATTTCCATTTTCCAACCCACAGGCTGTCATTCAGTATCGTGTAAATAGAGCTGGTAAAACTGGTTTCATCCAGACGTTTCAATTTATAAATGCGCTGGCGATAAGGCTTGTCCTGCTGGGCAAACATGGCCTGCTCTACATAAAGAAAGTAGCCTTTTTCTTCCCAAACCGGATACATATGTAAACTGATATTGAAGTAAGTGGAATCCGTAATTGATTGTTTTTCAGAATTAAATGATCCCTGCATCAAATTAAATAATTCTTCGAGCTCAGCATCTATTTTTTCAGGTTTCTCAGTTATCGAGATTTCAGGGTTCTTGTTTTTTGAATTTTGGCAGCTAAACATTAGAAAGACTAAGAGAATTATGAGAACTCTATGCATGGCTTTTTTATAAGTTTTATTTCAGTTTAAAGATAAAAAAAAGCGGCCTTTTAAAGCCGCTTTTTTCGTTTAGCCCCTCACATCTATTGCGAGATAATTGTCTTTTTTGTATAAGTTTTAGTTTTAGTATTAACCTGAATGATATACTGACCGGTTGTAATTCTTTGAACAGACAACCTGATTTCGCTTGAATTTAGCGAATTAAGATTATTCCAGTTCATTACGTTTTGTCCTAACAGGTTGATTAATTTCACACTATTAATTTCCTGTGCCTGGATTCCGGTAATGAAGATTTCATTAGTACTTTGTAAGAACTTAATGGATTGAGAATCTAATTCTTCTTCTTCAAGATCGGAGGTGTCTTCTAGATCCGAGGTCTCTTCAAGTTCTGTGGATTCATCAGAAGACTCATCAACGGATTTGAATGTTACAAAGAATCGATTTGTATAATCGCCTGTGTCAAGATCCAAATTGAAATCGGTTTCATTAAGCAGGGTATAAGTGTTCAATTCAGAATCGTAAATAAATACGTCAATAGCTGTCCCAAAGTTCTCAGTATCATCTAATTGTACTTTTACCGAACCATTTTGATCGAGGAACATACCTAGTGGATATTGTTTGCTGTTGTTGAATTGACCAACACCCTGAATGACGTACTTGTCATTATCGATCATGAAGAACAGATCATTATTAAATTCATCTGAATGCAGCGCATCATAACCGTAATCGAATCCGTCTGTAGCAGCATTGTCAGATGTAAATCCTAATAGTAAAGGTCTTCTTAATCCATCAGGGCCAACAAAGCTAAGTCGTATACGTTGAATTACAGCCGGTGTTTCTTCCATGTCTTCCAAAGACTCAATATCGCCAACATTATCATTAAAAAATGCATTCTGATTGTTCGCTTCCATGAAGACCGACGTATTAACCGCTTCTCTCATAAAGATACGTTGATCGTTGTTAAAGGCCACATTACCACCAGTTGTGGATGCGGTTACAAAGAATCCCTGTCCAACAGGAATATAACGTCCTGGTGTTTTTGCTGAAGTTCCTTGTCCGCTAATACCATCGGGGATAACAATGCTCACGCCACCGGTTAGGTTATAAGCGCTATAACTTCCCTCATAATCTTCAAGAATGTGAGTTATATTAGAGTTATAGTGCTCCCAGAAGTAAATTGTACCATCGATACTTCCGTTTCCGGTTCCATTTACATTATCCTTAATAAATTCATCAGCATCGATAGCCGAAGGATAAGGGTTACCTACCAGGGTCTGGTAGCCTGAACTTATAGAGTTAGTAATCGTACCGTTATTTGGTTTTCCGATAAAGACATAGTTTTGCTCACTACCACCAGCTCCACTACCCTTCATAGTATATCCCACTCCTACAGACAGTGATCCGGTTTCATTAAGGTAATTCCAATTAGAGTAACTGTTTTCAGGGAAATCCTCGTAGGAATAGATCCATCTTCTGCTCAAGGTTTTTGGATTAGTCGCAGCATTAGCGTCATAACTGTTTGTCCACTGCAATTTCACCGGACTAGACGAATTTGTTCCATCATTAAGTACACCGTCAACCGTATAATCTAAGTTGTTCGCACTTGTATTAACAGGGCTCACTGGTGAACTCCAATAGTTATAGTTGTACATGTTTGATGTCCCTTGCTGATCTCTTTCCAATTTACCTGCACTGGCAACATCAAGGATACTTCCTTCATCCTGAACTAGTTGAGATTCACCCATCAGATCAATATTACCATCCATTTTTAAATAATGAGTGATTCGTAATCCCTGGCCGTCATTATTCTCGTTTTGCGATGTGCCTGGATCAGACATTGTCAAAGTTTTTGCGGTATTATCTGAGATTAAGCCAAGAACAGTGATGTCCTTGTTTCCGGAGGTCATATTATGTGACAGTTGAACAATGTTCCAATCGATATAGGTTGATCCGTCAATTCCAAGGCTATTTGGTGCATCCCAAACCGTAAAGTGCGTCCAGGCGTCATCAGTACCCCATGTTTTGTTGTCCACTCTTGAAGTATAAGGTAGCGGAGCCGAATTGGCCTGAGCGGTAGTGATATTTCTCAATCGACCACCTACCCCTTTAAAGGCACCAAGATTACCGCAATCTACTGTCATTCGGTAGTAACCATCAAGGTCGGCCCAGTTTAATCCTGGGATATTCAATGGTACAATTGTTCCGCGAACAGCTGTTCCGTTGCTTTCGATCTCCTGGTTCATCATTTGTCTGATCTGAGCTGGAGTTAAGGCTTTATTCCATATTCTAAGTTCGTCCATCCATCCATAGAACAGATTTCCGATATTATTATCACTTTTAAACGATTGGTCAATCCCACCAACAATGGTTTCCACGGTGGCATCGGTAGCTGAAGGTGATTTCACCGTTCCGCTTATTGTACCAAGGTCTATCCCGTCAATATAAAGTTTATAAGTACTACCATCATATGCAACGGCAATATGATACCATCTGCTGGAGTTAATTTTATGGGTTGAAGAAATCGAACCATTTCCTGTTGCTGAATACCAGTAGAATTTTACTGTGCCATTTTCAATATTCAGGTTATAACCCCTGTTTGTTTCAGTAGAATTACGTTTTGCAAAGACTGTTTGCGTACCTGAGATATCATGCGTTTTCACCCAAACCTCAGCAGTGAATGCTGAATCTAATATATAATTGTTCTTCAGGGTAACGAAATCGTTTACACCGTCGAAATTGATCGAGTTACAATTAGACACGGTCACAACAATATCGTCAGAACAGCCATTCGCCAACGTCCATCTCAGGGTATATGTACCTGGCTCAGCTGAGAAGGTTGCTTTTGGATTGGTTGCACTTGAGAAGACAGCAGTATTTCCACATGAAATATTGGAGGAGGATACAACCGACCAGCTTCCTGTAACACCACTTCCGGGGTAATCGGTTTCACCGGCACCTACGTTAGGCACTACATAAAGTCCTGATTTCCA
>JABDPU010000104.1 GCA_013042625.1 Flavobacteriaceae bacterium
GAATAAACACAAAGGAATATCCGGAATATACCGTCTTGCGAAAGAATTAAAGAAACATCGGCTAAGTGGTGTTGCAGACCTGCACAACGTATTGCGTACCAAAATCCTGAAATTGTTTTTCATGGATAAGCAGATTCCATTTAAACAAATAGATAAGGGGAGAAAGGAAAAACGGACCATCACAGCATGGCGCAATAAGGAGTTAAAATATCTAAAGTCCACCCATGAAAGATATGCGGAGGTATTCAGGGATATGGGATATTCAGTAGAACTGAATGCAGATGACGTGCTGAAACCATGTATTCCTTCAGAAGAAGTACAGGCGTTTAATGCTCAGGAAGATAAAAAACTCATCGGGGTAGCACCTTTTGCCGCATTCTCAGGAAAAATGTATCCTCTACCCCTGATGCAACAGGTGCTTGAGCATTTAAACAATACCAATAAGTATAAAATATATTTATTTGGTGGGGGAGAAGAAGAAAGCAAGGTTTTAAACGCTATAGCAATAAAATATACCAATTGTTTTTGTGAGGTAGGTCGACTTTCATTTGAAGATGAACTCTGTCTTATTTCACATCTCGATCTTATGGTTTCGATGGATAGTGGGAATGGGCACTTAGCGGCCATGTTCGGTATACCAACCTTAACCTTATGGGGTATTACGCATCCTTGCGTTGGGTTTGCTCCTTATGGGCAAGCTGTTGAGAATAGTATACTATCAGACAGGGAAAAGTTTCCAATGATCCCCACTTCCGTTTACGGGAATAAGTTCCCAAGTGGCTATGAAAAAGCTATGGAATCTATAGATCCGCTAATAGTCTTTCACAAAATAGAGACCCTTTTAATGAATCAGGACTAAACCAGCTGTGTTTCAGCAATCGACTTAAGGTACTGTTTGATCTGCTGCATATAATTGTATCCCAGCATCCTACTGTTACCTTCAACCATAAGGACTCTAATCCCCATATAGGAAGCAATAAGGAAAGAGGCTACTCCTTCACTATCAACATGTCGTGCGATAAATCCGTCCGTTTTACCTTTCTGCAGCGTTGTTACAAGATTCACCTCCCATACTTTGTAGATATCTTTGAGATATTTTGAGATTTCCTGGTTTCGTCCGTTAAATTCAGTGATAAAATTACCAAGAACAAAGCCGTAATCGAGCTCATTGTGCTCAGCCGTAGCCAGGGCGTTTTCAAAACAACGTTCTATGGCCGTAACAGGATCAGCCTTTCCTTCTATAGGTTCTATCATCAGATTATAAACTTTTCTGACGACCATATTCTGAACAATACTGACAAAGAAATCCTCTTTAGATTGAAAATGATAGTAGAAAGCCCCCTTTGATAAGTCGAGTTCCTTCAGGATATCATCAATACTAGTGTTATAATAGCCTTTTTTATAGAATAATTCGAGGCCTTTGGTCTGCATCCTATGCATGGTTGCCATGCGTTTTAAGTTCTTATCCATAAGATTTGGGTTTTGGGTTAATAAGACCATGTGGTCTATAACAAAGAACCCGTGAACCTTAATTTTACTAAAGACTACAGGGTGAAGCCTTCTAAAAAATCGATGAGAAGTTAAAATTCGGATGAAATACCCACTTTAGGCCTTGGTCAACCGACCACTTAGTCGGTTTTTTTTCCCGACAAAAGGTAAAATGAGGGCGAATCAGTAGTTGAATTGAAGATAAACATGGCAGTGAATAAAGAATTATCAGGTTACAACTCCCTGGCAACTGCTACCTGCCCCGGCAGTACACCCATAACAGTGTTGCGAAATGATAATATTGCGGTTCTGAAGCATATCCTCATTGTATTCCTTAATATGCTGAACCTTACTGGCTACTTTTAAATCGAGCATCTGGTTAAAATCACAATCGTATAACCATCCATCCCAACTCACCGATATGGTATTGGTGCACATAACGTTCTGCACCGCTGAAGGGTTATAGGCGTCAACAAGGGAATACATATAATCTTCATAATTTTCCGAAGCAATTAAATAATCCAAAAATCGGGATATCGGCAAATTTGTGATTGCAAACAGATTGTGAAAATCAATGTTGAAGTCTTCTTTCAGGGCCTTCTTAAAATCGCGTTCTAATGCCGCCTGGTCTGCGGGGAGATATGCCCCCGAGGGATTGTATACCAGATCGAGTCGGAGAGAACTATCGGGCATTCCATATCCCACAGCATTTAGTTCCTGCAGTGCCTTAATCGACTTGTCAAAAACACCGTCACCGCGCTGTTTGTCTGTTTTGCCCTTTGTATAATGAGGCATAGACGAAACGACATGAATATTGTACTTCTTAAAAAACTGAGGAAGATCGTGGTATTTTTTATTGGCCCGAATGATGGTGAGATTAGATCGAACTATAAAATCCTGAATCCCTGCCTTCGATGCCTCTTCCACAAACCAGCGGAAGTTAGGATTCATTTCAGGAGCACCACCCGTAAGGTCGAGGGTGTGCGCACCTGTATTTCTTATGACTTCCAGGCATAGTTCCATAGTATCCCTGGTCATAATCTCTTTCCTGTCGGGTCCTGCATCTACATGGCAATGTTCGCAAACTTGATTGCACATATAACCTACATTGATCTGAAGGATTTCTAAACTTCTGGGTTTTAAAGGGAACTCACCAATTTCGGCTATCTTATCTTTAAAGTAGGGTAGTTCCCCTTCCTTAAACAGACCTCCATTGAGAATTTCAAGTTGCTTATGATTATCCGCTAATTCTAAATGCCTTGCTTTTAGAGATTTTGTAGCCATTCTTGTTATATCGAAATTGTATAAGAAGGATTCCGGGAATCACTTCCTACATGCTTAATTTATTGTATTTATTCATCATTTGAACTCCATGTACAAGGGTAGCCCCGCTTTCGATGGCAGCACCTGCATGAACTGCTTCCATCATTTCTTCTTTTGTAATGCCTCTTTGCAGGCCGTCCTTGGTATAGGCGTCAATACAATAAGGGCATTTTACGATATGGGCGACCGCAAGCGCGATCAGGGATTTTTCTCTGGCTGATAGTGCACCTTCCTCAAAAACCTTGTTGTAATAATCAAAAAATTTGGTCCCCAACTCCTCACTCCACTCGGTGATATTTCCAAATTTTCTTAAATCCGCCGGATCGTAATATGAATTTGCCATGGTATAATCATTTATATTGACTTCAAAAGTATTAATAATAGGGGGGAAATAATCTTGTGAGTAGCACTCATAATTAATTTAAAAAGACTTTTCATTTAACACCACCAAATAAACCCGCCTTCCCTTGGTCGACATAATTTGCCAAACTTACAATGAAATCCATGGAGATTTGACTCATTTTTAGACCAAATAAAGACCAAAAATGAAATTAAGACATTTTATATGTCATGTTTTACAAAACCGACCACATGGTTTCTTTTAATAGGCTATTAATCCTTTTATTCATTCCATTCTATGGATTATCAGTATAACATTGAGGGTAAACGTAAAGATTTTGATACCTGGTTCTGACCTGAGAAGTGATTACAGACCGATTAGTTGGTAAATTTGGAATTAGATTCGATTCGAATCGATGCTTTATCCTTAGTTTTGATTAG
>JABDPU010000108.1 GCA_013042625.1 Flavobacteriaceae bacterium
GAATTAGATGATGCAAAAATGCGATACGATATGGCTAGCGCCAGGTTATCGAGTGCAAAAGAAATGAAAGCCGAAGTCAATGCCCAATTTGCCTATGCGAACATCAGGGCACCTTTTAGTGGGAGTGTCACCGCTAAATTTATCAATGAAGGTGACTTAGCCAATCCGGGAATGCCTCTAGTGACCATTGAAAATTCCGATGACTTTGAAATTCAAGCCAGGATTCCGGAGCATTTGATCGGCCAGGTAAAAAAGGGGATGAGGGTAATGGCTGTGGTCAAATCAATAGGCGAAAACATTCAGGGTGAAATAACGCAAATCAGCAGCTCTTCTATCAATACCGGAGGCCAGTACCTGATCAAGGTCAAACTCGAAGATCATTCTAAAAGTCTACAGTCAGGAATGTTTGCTTCTGTAAATATCCCAGTGGAAAACCCCAGCATGGAAACACCCATTTATATTCCGAAATCTGCATTGGTAAAACGCGGACAACTTTCCGGAGTATTCACTGTGAGTCAAAGCGAAACGGCAATTTTGAGATGGCTACGGCTGGGAGAGGAAACCGAAGAGTTGGTTGAAGTATTATCGGGATTATCTGCGGAAGAGTCTATTGTTCTGTCTTCCGAAGCCCGTCTTTTCAACGGTTCAAAAATCAATATTTCCAATTCAGGAGAATAACAATAAAAATACAGGCTTTTAGCTCACAACAAATATGAAAGAAGGATTAGCAGGTCGGATAGCCAAAGGGTTCATGAATTCAAAACTGACGGTTTTACTCATGATCGTATTCATGGTTGTAGGTGTATATAGTTCGTTCCTGATACCTCGCGAGGAGGAACCTCAGATTGATGTTCCCATGGCCGATATTTTTGTTGGATATCCCGGCGCCAGCCCTGAGGAGGTTGAGACCCGTGTGATCAAACCTCTTGAGAAATTGTTCTCCAACATAAAAGGTGTTGAATATATCTACTCCAGATCCATGGAGGAAAAAGGGATGGTCATTGTTCAATTTTATGTTGGTGAAGACATTGAACGATCATTCGTTAAACTTTATAACGAGATCAACAAACATATGGACATTATGCCCGAGGGCGTAACCTTTCCGTTGGTAAAAACCCGGGCGATTGATGATGTGCCAATGCTGAGTCTGACCCTTTGGAGTGAAACATACGATGATTTTCAATTGGGGCAGATATCCCAGGAATTGATAACTGAAATAAAAAAAGTTGAAGATGTTTCCATAACCAATCAGCTTGGAGGTCGAAATCGCGAAATTCGGATAGTTATTGACAAGGACAAACTGGCGGCTGCCGGCCTGGACATATTGTCTGTTTCACAAATGATCAAAAGCAATAGCAGTCAGCTTAATGCCGGAAATATTGTGAAAAACGACTCCGAATTTTCGGTCAGAGCAGGAGATTTTCTGAAATCCGCTAAAGATATTGAGGGCCTTATTGTTGGTGTAAATAATGGCCATCCCGTTTACCTGAACCAGGTAGCCCAGGTTATTGACGGACCCGAACTGCCTAAGAATTATGTTTACTTAGGATTTGGTCATGCCAGTTCGAAAAAAGCCGAATTCCAATCAGAATATCCTGCTGTAACCATTTCTATTGCCAAGCGAAAAGGAGCCGACGCTATGAAAATAGCCGACATCATCATTGAAAAAGTTGATCGATTAAGATCTGACCTGATACCGGATGATGTTCAAGTTGAGGTTACCAGGAATTATGGTGAGACAGCATCTCATAAGGTTTCAGAACTATTGATGCATCTTATTGGGGCTATCATAGCGGTGACGCTGGTGGTGATGCTCGCCATGGGATGGAGAGGAGGATTAGTGGTTTTCTTATCAGTCCCTATAACCTTTGCCCTCACGCTCTTGAGTTATTATATGCTGGATTATACTCTCAATAGAATCACCTTGTTTGCTTTAGTATTTGTGACGGGTATTGTTGTTGATGACTCCATTATTATTGCTGAAAACATGCACAGGCATTTCAAAATGAAACGCCTACCATTTAAACAAGCGGCTCTTTATGCCATTAATGAGGTTGGCAATCCAACCATTCTGGCCACATTCACGGTAATTGCATCTGTTCTGCCAATGGCATTCGTGTCTGGATTGATGGGCCCATATATGTCTCCCATGCCCATCGGGGCATCTATCGCCATGCTTTTATCTCTTTTTGTAGCACTGACCATTACACCTTATCTGGGATATATTTTCCTCAGGGAAAAGGACAAGAAAAAATCTGATGAGGAAGATGAGGACGTCAGGATTGAAGATTCATTCATTTACAGGTTATATGCCCGCTTTGAAAGACCATTAATTGAAAGCCGTTCAAAAGGTCTGATTTTTCTCGGGATAACCTTTATACTACTTCTGGCTTCAGTGGCCTTGTTTTTTACAAAATCTGTAGCAGTTAAAATGCTGCCATTCGACAATAAGAATGAATTCCAGGTTGTGATCGATATGCCGGAAGGCACAACCCTAGAGCGAACTGCAGTCGTGAGCCAGGAGATTTCCGAATACCTGTCCTCCCAACCCGAAGTCATGAACTATCAACGCTATGTTGGGTCATCCGCTCCAATAACATTTAATGGTTTGGTCAGACATTACGACCTGAGAGGTGGAAGCAATATGGCTGACATCCAGGTGAATCTGATCGACAAAGGATCGAGATCGGCGCAAAGCCATGATATAGCTAAAGCCTTCCGACCCCGAATACAGGAAATAGCTAAAGCATTCAATGCCAATGTAAAGATTGTTGAAGTACCACCCGGACCACCAGTTATGTCAACCATAGTTTCAGAAATATATGGTCCTGATTACAACGAACAAATCAGAATTGCAAAAGAGGTGGAAAACATTCTTCACAACACAGCCGATGTTGTGGACATCGACAATATGATTGAAGCAGACCAGAAGGAGTATGAACTTGTCGTTGACCGTGAAAAAGCAATGCTTAATGGTGTTTCTGTTCAGCAGGTAACCCACACGCTTAACATGGCGTTATCCAATAATTCAATCACTAAATTATATGATGAAAAGGCATTACCGCAAGTAGGAATTGTAATGGCCCTGAATGAAGGTGAAAAATCAACCATTGAAGACGTAATCCAATTAAAGCTCAGGTCTGGAAATGGTAATATGGTAAGTCTTGGGGACATAGTAACGGTTAATGAGAAGACCCGGGCTAAGAGCATTTACAGAAAAAACCAGAAACGGGTTGTTTACGTCATGGCTGATATGGCCGGTAAATTGGAAAGTCCGGCCTATGCAATCCTGGGAATGGAGGAAAAGCTAAAATCTATTGACTTACCCGAAGGCTACAAGCTTACTGAATTATACATGAACCAACCTGAATTCGAAGATAATTATTCGGTGAAATGGGATGGTGAATGGCAGATCACATTAGAGGTGTTCAGGGACCTGGGAATCGCTTTTTTAGGGGTTATCATTTTAATTTATATCCTTATCGTTGGCTGGTTTCAGAATTTTAAAGTTCCTATCATCATGATGGTAGCGATTCCTTTGTCTTTGATAGGTATCGTCCTGGGCCATTGGATTATGGGAGCATTTTTCACTGCTACATCATTTATTGGGATGATCGCACTTGCAGGGATCATGGTCAGGAATTCAGTATTACTGATCGACTTCGTAGAGCTTAGGATGCAGGACGGCATCCCTTTAAACCAGGCGGTAATCGAAGCCGGAGCTGTTAGAACAACCCCAATTTTATTGACTGCAGGTACAGTAATAATCGGAGCTTTTGTGATTTTATTTGATCCAATATTTCAAGGGTTAGCAATCTCCCTTATGGGTGGGACACTGGTATCAACCATCCTCACATTATTGGTGGTTCCTTTGGTTTATTACTTAATAGAAAACAAAAATCAGGATAAATGAAACTATTGATTGTCACTTCAGTAGAAGAATACAGTAAAGATGTATATAAATTATTTAAACATTCAGGGATCAGCAGTTTCAGCGGATCACAGATTGAAGGTTTTAAAAATGT
>JABDPU010000114.1 GCA_013042625.1 Flavobacteriaceae bacterium
GTTCGCCATACTGTAGCCCAGGACATAAAGAAACGCTGTTCTGCGGTAAATCCGTCTATGTCTTCGGGTCTGCCATTCTCTTCGAAGTATAACTGCAGTCCGTCGTACGCTCCAAGCAGACCACCAAGGTCACCGATGTTTTCTCCTAAGGTAAAACGTCCGTTTATATAAAGGCTGTCAAGTATCTCGATCTGGCTATATTGTTCTGCCAGTTGATCACCTCTCTTTTTAAATTCGGCCAGGTCATCTTCGGTCCACCAGTTAATCAGGTTTCCATCGGAATCAAATTGTGCTCCCTGATCATCAAAGGCATGTGAAATCTCATGTCCGATCACAGCACCAATTCCACCATAATTGACGGCATCATCAGCATTGAAATTAAAGAAAGGAGGCTGTAAAATAGCTGCCGGAAATACGATTTCATTATTTAGCGGATTGAAATAGGCATTGACCATCTGAGGAGGCATACCCCATTCTTTCTTATCAACAGGCTGTCCGAGTTCCGATAGGTTGTCTTTCAGGTTCCAGTCGATTAATGCCATACGATTCTCGGCATAACTGTTATCTTCTTCAATCATCAATTTGGAATAGTCTTCCCATTCATCCGGATAGGCAATCTTGACAGTGAATTTATCAAGTTTTTCGATGGCCTTGGCCTTGGTTTCATCTCCCATCCAGTCCAATACTTCAATACGATTCTGGAAGGCCTTAATCACATTTGCGATCATTTTTTCCGCACGCTCTTTAGCTTCCGGAGGAAACTTGGCATCAACATATAACTTCCCAATGGCTTCACCCATACGCCCGGTAACATTGTCCATCGCCCGGTTTTCAGCAGGTTGTTGTTTTTCTGTTCCTCTTAGGGTTTTGCTGTAGAATTCCCAGTTGGCTTTTTCAAGTTCTGTGGAAAGGCTGCTTGCCATGCCGTTAAGGGTCGCCCATTTCATCATGGTTTTAATATCGGCAATAGGAGTAGAGGTCAGGACATTTTGCAATTCCTTCATGTATTTTAACTCAAGCACAAAAAGGGTGTCCGGCTCTTTTTCTACCCCAAGGTCTTGTACAAATTTTTTCCAGTTGATAGCAGGAGTCATTTCATTAATCTCTGCAAAGGTTCGGGGATTATTGAAATTGCTGATATTACGGCTTTCGGTTTTGTCTAGCTGGGGTTCTGCAAGTTTCGTTTCTACTGCAAGGATCATTTCCGCAGCCTTGCGTGCATCAGCTTCGCTATAATCGATGTATTGAAGCATGCGGGAGACATGATCAAGATATTGCGCTCTACGCTCATCCGACTTAGCATCGGTCAGCACATAATAATCCCGATCGGGAAGTCCAAGGCTTCCTGTAGTGATATAACCGGCATTGGTATTGCTGTCATTAAGGTCAGGGAAAACAGTAAAGCCCATAAATGGCGCATCTACACCTAAAGTTGTGGCATAAACCGTTTGCATGTCTTCAATAGAATTAATACCGTCAATGGCTTCTAAAAGTGGCTCAATGGGTTTAAGGCCCACTTCATTCCGTTTTACTGTGTCAAGCTCGGATTCAAAAAGCAATAAAGCTTTCTTTTGGTCGGTTCCTTCGGTATAGGTTCCCAATTCTTTCGCTGTTTTAACGATTTCAAGTACATCATTCCTTGTAGATTTCCGAAGAACCATAAATCCGCCCCATCGGGCTTCTTCTTCAGGAATCTCATTGGTTTTCATCCAGGTTCCATTCACATAATTGTAGAAATCATCTTGTGGACGCACCTCGGTATCCATGTTTTCTAGGACGATGCCCGGAACTGCTTCAGGATCTGCAACCGCTTGTTTTTCATCTTTCTTACATGCTGAAAAAACCAGCATCAGCATTATTGCCAGAAATAAAATTTGTTTAGTATTGGTATTCATTTTTTTGAAGTTAATTAGATTTTCAAGTTAACTATTATTTAGAAGCCTTGTCGGCTAAAATGTTACATCTTAACAAAAAATTAAGACAAAATAACAACAAAAAAATGGCCGGAAATTCTCCAGCCATTTAATAAGGTTATTAGGGGATATTTTTTACTTTAAAATGAGTTTTTTCGTCTGTACACGGCCTTCAGATTCCAAACGCAGGAAATATATTCCGGCTGCCATTCCACTCATATCCAGTTGATAGTTTTGTGCGTTGACATCAGTCACTTTTCTCACAATTTTTCCAGTAAGGTCGGTGAGCGTGAAATCATAATTTATAGCATTAGCCGTTCGAATATTGAAAATGTCATCAGAAGGATTTGGATAGATCAGGAAGCCTCCTAATTCAAATTCTTCAGCACTTAAAGTTCCGTCCACATAAAAGTTATCAACGATTATACCTTCCTCAACAACAAAGGGGTCGGCGTGAAAAACTATTCTGAAGATAACTTCAGACTCATTTGTTAATGCATCCAGGGCATAGGAGTATTCCGTCATAACTGCATTGGTCCCGGTCCACTGCGCACCTACACAATTATAACAGTTATCGGCTATGCCATCTCCCGCAAAACGAGAGCTGTTATACCAGTTCGGGTCACTTGCTGAACCAAGTAGTGACCAATTATCACCACCATCGGTAGTATATTGCACATAGGCAAGATCCCAGTCCAATTCGATCTCAAAAGCCATATGAAACTTCAAAACAGGACCAATAATGTTACTAAGATTATAACATTGTGAATACAGGTATGCTATGGTCCCATTGGTATGATCGCCATCCAGGTTGGTTCCGTAAACCTGGGTTCCGGAAACAGCAGTATTCAACAAAGCTCCTGTTGGAACTCCTCGTTCAAACAATGGGGTGTCTCCACCTGCGTTAAATGTGATCAATTCTTCTTCAGGGGTTTCAAAGGTATTTACCAGTTGGGCAATACCAATACCATTAGAGAAAAAGGTCTGATCACCAGCATTATTTGAAGGGAAGGCATCATTTGTAATATTTAAACTGACATCCAGGTCGTGTTCACCTACAGGAAGACCAGCTAGCACGGGTAGGTCGATCTGTGTAGATTCTCCTGATGCCAGACTGCCATTCCATGTAAAGTTTTCATTGGCGCCGGCGTCAATTGAATAGGTAACATCTATTTGATTTACATTGTTTATCCCGTTGTTCTTAACAGTTATCTGTGGATAGATATCACCACAAAAGAGATCACCTGAAGAAGGTGTTTCAACAGAAATCATGCTGATATCATATTGCGCTTGTTGGGTAGACTGTAATGGACTGGTCCATAAACCACGTCCATAAGTACCGGCTACAATGATCTCATCTACTATATTAATAGCAAGATCCCGTACGGAAACATTAGGTAAATTATTATTGAAAACCTCCCAGTCGGCTGTGTTGTCATCATATCTGTATACGCCAACATTGGTAGCGAGGTAAAGGTTATTCAAAATATCATCGGGTCTGTGCTTGATCATATTTTTAGTAACCGTAGGCAGACTTCCTGTTATTTCTGTAAAGTTCAAACCACCATCAGTAGAACGGTATACACTACCATTAAACCCTGAGGTTGTAACATAAACTATATTACTGTCATTATTATTTACCTCGATAGAGGTAATGTTACTTCCAAATGCTTCCACCTGGCTGAACGATGCTCCCCTGTTCAGACTTTTACGTAAAGTATTATTGATGGCGATGTACATGATGTCTGGATCCAGTCTGTCAATTTCAAGGACATCAATGGTGCCACCCAGAAATCCGGAAGTAATTTCGAATGCAGATCCTGTGAATCGATACAGGTAATTGCTATATCCGGCATAGACTTCACTTTCACTATTTATACTTAAAGGCGTAATCCAGTTACCATTACCCGGACCGGAAAATGATGATGTTCCGCCCTGACCAGAGTTGCTCGATACATTAAGCGTACCACCAAACTGACTAAATCCGTAATAAAGATTATCATTGTTCGGGTCGATAACACCTTCCATACCATCACCACCATGATAATTGTACCAGGTATTAAAGTATCCATATCCACCATTATCCTGTAAGCCTCCATTGATTTTATTCGAGGTCTGTTCAGATACATCAACGCGGTAGAATTGACTGATGGCCATACCATTTGTTAAATCGGAGAAGGTCGTACCTCCGTTATTTGTCTTGAAGACACCTCCGTCTGAAGCAACAAACAATTCATTACCAAAAAACTGCAAATGATGAATATCTGCATGAGTATAAGCGGCATCTCTTGTATACCAGTAATTGATCCTGTTGAAATTGTCCCCTCCATCTGAAGATTTATAAATATCTACAACACCAAAATAAACCTCATTGGCATCGGTTGGAGAAACAGCAATGCACAGGTCATACCAGGCCTGGGAAATCTGTTGACTTCCTGGTCCGAAGTATTCAAAAACAAGGTCGTTTTCCAGAGTCTGAACAAATGTTGATCCGCTGTCTGTAGATTTAAAAACACCCTGAAAACTATAATTAGGACTGGGAGATGTACTCACCAAATAAACCAGGTCCGGATTAGCAGGAGTTACGTCAATCACCATTCGCCCCGAATTCGCAGGGATTCCTGTGCCTTGTTGACTAAAAGATGCGCCGCTATCGGTAGACTTATAGAATCTATTGCTTGAAATTGCATAAAGGGTAGTGGCATCATTGGGTTTTACCTCTATGGCCTTTATTCCAATACCACTCAAAGCGGTCGTCCAGGAGGTTCCGCCGTTTGTAGTTCTGTAAACTCCATTACTAGTACCAACCCATAATTCTTGAGAGTTATTCGGATTGATAAATATGTCATTCAGATCTCCCGGGCTGTTTGAAGGATTCAACCCGGTTTGAGCCCATGTATTTCCACCATCTGTTGATTTCCAAATACCAATCGCCGGAGAATCTGCATTGTCGTCATCTCCTGTCGCAATATAAATGGTATCCGAATCATTTTTATCAATTGCAATTCCAGACACACCTATGGTAGGCAAGGCAAAGTCTATTAGTTGGGTCCAGTTCGCACCGCTGTCAGTAGATTTCCAGATTCCACCACTAGGTGCACCGGCATAAAGGGTTGCTGAATTACTGGGGTCCTGAACCACAACATTTAA
>JABDPU010000118.1 GCA_013042625.1 Flavobacteriaceae bacterium
CCATTTATCTCTGTGGAATTACAGCCACTCCACCCCATAAAGACATTCATAAAACAGCCCTTGGAAGTACAGATTCGGTCGACTGGAAACATGTACCGAATACCCTGGAACTGGTTCAGGCACTCAAAAAACAGGGCGTAGTTGTCCTTGGTATAGAACAGACCGAAAATGCTATTCAACTCCAGGATTATATTCCGGAACCCGACCGGGAATATGATGTTATTTTTGGCCATGAAGTGCAGGGAATCGATCAGGATGTATTAGATACTTGCGATGCCGCGATTGAAATCCCGCAGTTTGGAACCAAGCATTCTTTTAATATTTCGGTAAGTGTTGGAATTGTTCTCTGGGAGCTTTTCAGAAAGATTAAACTCACCCGATAATCTGGTTCAAAATACTTAAATAATCAGACCTGTTCTTTACAAAATCCAATTCTGAAATATCGATGCGTTTTACCTTTAATTCCGACTGGTTTCTTAAAAATTCCAGGTAACCGGCGTTGATCTTGTCCAGGTATTCGGCGTCGATGTTCTGCTCATATTGACGGCCGCGTTTTCTGATGTTCTGCTGAAGCCGTTCCGTATCCTGGTAGAGATATACATACAGATCGGGTTTGGCAATATCCTTATAAACCTGGTAAAACAACTTCCTGTAAAGCATGAACTCATCCTCGGGCAATGTGATCTTTGAAAAAATCAGGGATTTGAAAACATCGTAGTCACTAACGATAAAATCCTTAAACAAATCCAGCTGAGACAGGTCATCGCTTATCTGCTGGTATCGGTCTGCCAGGAATGACATCTCAAGTGTAAAGGCATAGCGCTGCGGTTCCTCATAGAACTTCGGAAGGAATGGGTTATCGGCAAAACGTTCCAGTATCAGTTTGGCATTGAACTCCCTCGATATCATCCTCGCCAGGCTGGTTTTCCCTGCACCTATATTTCCCTCTATGGCGATATAGTTATAAGCTGAAAAATCAATGGCCTTGGTCGGATTTTTTAACCAGATATTTATAGGTTCAACAGGTGATCTATCCTGGCATTCCAGCAGTAATTCTTCCGAGGTCTTCCCGAGAACAGGATGAACATGCTGAGCATCAAGATCCATTAATGGTTGTAACACAAACCGCCTGTTGGCCAATTCGGGATGTGGTATATCCAATCGCTTTGTCGATCTAACCTCTTCATCATAGAACAACAAATCGAGGTCCATGTTTCGGGATTCATATTCACCCGAACTCTTTTTTTTGCGCCCGAACGCCTTTTCGATGGACTGCAATTTTTTAAGGAGTTTTCCCGGGGGAAGGTAGGTCTTGAGCTGGATCGCAGCATTAAGAAATTCAGGGCCATCAAATCCCACGGCCTCAGATTTATACACCCTCGAAATCTTAGATACAGCGCCAACCTCCTTATGCATAAGGTCAATGGCCTCCTGAAGCGTTTTAAAACGATCTCCTAAATTACTTCCAAGCCCTATATATACCAGTTTGGGTGAATCCATGAAGCAGGCAAAATATAAAAACAAAATTTATTCGGTTATCTTTACAACACCTATTTATTCACAAATTGAATGACACTAAAGGATAAACTTCTCGCTCAACGTATCTACCTTCTGCTCGGTGGTTTATTCATTACCTCATTGGTAGTTTCTAACCTGATATTTAAGAAGTTCTTCTATTGGTATCCTGTTGATGTGGAGATTTTTGGGGCCCGGTTATTCGAGATATCCGTTGGAATTCTGCCTTATCCTATCACCTTTCTGATTACTGACCTGATCAGTGAAATCTATGGAAAGAAAAGAGCCAACCAGGTTGTGGTAGCTGGAATATTCGCTTCATTCTTTTCTATGTTTATCGTGTATCTGGGCAATGTGGTTCCGGCAACCGACTGGTCCCCTGTCCAGGATCCACTTTATACCCAGGTCTTCGGAAGCACTGCCATTGCAGTTCTTGCCAGCATGATGGCCTATTTATTTGCACAGTTCGTCGATATTCATATCTACCATTTCTGGAAAGCCTTAACACAGGGGCGGCATCTCTGGCTACGGAATAATTTTTCCACTTTCCTTTCCCAGTTCATAGATACTGCGACCGTTTTACTCTTGCTATGCTCATTTGGAGAAATAGAATGGGATAAATTCGCAGGCTTGCTGGTATCTGGATTTATTTTTAAAGTCCTGGTAGCCGCTACCGACACACCCTTCCTTTATTTAGGCGTATACTTATTCAGAAGACGCTTTAAGCTAAAGGTCAATGAAGAAATTGACCTGATGTAATCATTAATCCATGGTTTCTCTCCCAATGGGATTGTCCTCATAGAAATCCTCGAAGGTTTTGGTGGTTGTGTAATCATCCTTTAAAACCCGGAAAACCATGACGACCAGGAATACCTGTCCGATTACAGTCAGATAAAACACAATCGGATAAGGAAAATCGAGAGAGGCAAATATGACAACGGATAACAGAAGCAATGTTGTCACCACCACATAAAACATAACTGGTAATTTCATAACTTTTTTTTGCGAAATTAAGACAATGAAACTCCCTTTTTTCTTAAGGACTAGTTAATTTGTTATACCAAAACCAACCACCAATCCCTCGTTACTTCTTACGTTAAAAACAGTATTATCTTCAAAAATCAAGTACTGACCCTTGACACCGGAAAGTTTTCCTGTATATGAGCCTTCTTTAACCAGGTTCAGTGATTTAGGCTTTTCCGGGAACTTAACCACAGGAAATTCTATGTTGATTTCAGAATTAGACTCAATGATATAATCCTTCGCCTCTTCAGGTACATATGCGATCAGTTTATCACGCCAGCTGCAAAGATCTTCATCCTTGAGGTCGTTTTTCAACATACTCCGCCAATTGGTCTTATCGCTCACATGCTCCTTAAGAGCAACCTCCGCTATTCCGGCCAGGTAACGGTTGGGTGTTTCTAAAATTTCAATGGCCTCATGTGCGCCCTGGTCAATCCAGCGGGTTGGAATCTGGTTTTTACGGGTAACCCCAACCTTAACATTGCTGGAGTTGGCCAGATACACTATATGCGGTTGAAGCTGAACTTTCTTTTCATACTCGAGGTCACGGTCTTCTTTATCAAGATGAGCAGTGCTCAACTCAGGGCGCATAACCCAATCTGCAGCTTGTGGAATTTCGAAAAAGCAATTCCGGCAGAATCCCTGCCTGAAAATTTCCCGGTCGAGGCCACAATTCAGACATTGATAACCGATGAAGGACATGGTTATGGTTTTGCCTATCAGCTGATTCATTGAGATGAAATCATCTTCAAAAACCAGATAATACCTCACGGGTTCTGTAGAATATGTCTGCATTTTTGTTAGCACTCCCTGGTATAGCATTGGCGGATTTTTTATATTTTTAGTTCCTTGTAAATATAATTAATCTATGCCAATTCCTCTCGTCAATTCAATCGCTTCATGGTTCCTGAAAAAACGGTTCCACCAGATTGAACTCTTCCTCAAATATCCCCATGAGGTTCAGAATGAATTGTTGCTGGATCTGGTTGACGAAGCCAGGGACACTGAATTCGGGCGTAAATATGAATTCAGCAGTATAAAAGATTACGAGACTTTCGCACAGCGCATCCCGGTGTCAACATATGAGAGTGTTGAACCGCTTATTGAACGATCCCGAAGGGGAGAACAAAACATTTTCTGGCCAAAACCGATTAAGTGGTTTGCAAAATCAAGCGGAACAACCAATGCTAAGAGCAAGTTCATCCCGGTGAGTTCAGATTCATTAGAGGATTGCCATTATGCAGCGGGAAAGGACCTGTTGTGTATGTACCTGAATAATAACGAAAACTCCCAACTATTTACAGGAAAGAGCCTGCGACTGGGAGGCAGTAAGGAATTGTATAAAGAAAACGGTACCATTTTCGGCGATTTGTCTGCTATTCTTATTGACAATATGCCGTTTTGGGCAGAATTCAGCAGTACACCGAGCAATAAGGTTTCACTGATGAGCGACTGGGAAATTAAGATGCAAGCCATAGTCGATGAGACTATTCAGGAAAATGTCACCAGCCTTGCTGGGGTGCCCTCCTGGATGCTGGTATTGCTGAACCAGGTCTTGGAAACCACTAAAAAAACGAACCTGTTTGAAGTTTGGCCCAATCTTGAAGTGTACTTCCATGGAGGTGTAAGTTTTGTGCCTTATATCGACCAGTATAAAGCAATTCTTCCACGGAATACATTCCGTTATTATGAGATATACAATGCATCTGAAGGATTTTTTGCTATACAGGATCAGAATAATTCCAACGAATTATTACTTATGCTGGATTACGGGATCTTCTATGAATTCATCCCAATGGACACCTATGACACCCCTGAACAAAAGATTATCCCCTTGAGCCAGGTGGAAAAAGACCAGATATATGCTGTGGTTATTACTACCAACGGCGGCCTTTGGCGATATAAAATTGGAGATACCGTAAGATTTACCTCTATTAGTCCGTATAGAATTAAAGTCTCAGGTAGAACCAAGCACCATATTAATGTATTTGGTGAGGAATTGATCATAGAAAATGCTGAAGACGCCTTAAAAAAAGTCTGCAAGGAAACCGAGGCCGAGATCGTTGACTTCACGGCGGCTCCTATTTTTATGAAAGGCAAGGAGAAAGGTGCACATGAATGGCTCATTGAATTCAAGAAACAACCGAAAAACCTGGAGGTATTCAACCAGAAACTGGACCGGACGCTTCAAAGTCTGAATTCCGATTATGAAGCGAAACGTTACAATAATATCACCCTCAATAAACCTACAATTCACATCGCCAGACCCAGGCTCTTTTATGACTGGCTCAAAAAAAATAACAAGTTGGGCGGGCAGCATAAGGTACCTAGATTGTCGAATAGCCGGCACTATATGGAGGAACTCCTCAATTTAAACTCGATTTAGTTTACCGTTCATCGAAGAAATTTGAGTTCATTTTTCTTTGAACGAAAAATGAGCAGGATTCGTCTAAAATAAAGGCCTTGTGTATTCAACTTTGGATTATTAAAGATATTTTTAGAAAGCTATTTAATTAAATCCATTGAAAATGAAAGCGATAATCCCTACCCTCGCAATTGCTTTTGGTAGCCTATTTTTTAGTGAACACGCAATTGTTCTTCCCTCCGAACAAAAAGCTAGCCGAAACCTTGAGATCCCCAATGAAGATACCTTTCCTAATAGAAGTGGTATAGACTTTTACGTGAGTAACTCTAATATCAACACTAAATACTCTGAATTCAGCTCCGGCTTATTCAGGGGAAAATTAATAGTGGTGTCTTCAAAGAAAATTGGGGGTCTCGGAAACGGCATAGATCCTGTAACCAATGAGCCATTCAAGGAATTATTCTGCCTTGACCTGGACAACAAAGGGAAACTATCCAATCCTTTGCTTTTTTCGCGTATTCTAAACACTAAACATAACGAGGGCCAAGTGGCATTTTCCCCCGATGAAAGCATGGTGTATTTTACGAGAAGCCAAAGAGAAAATCCTGAAAACTACCAGCTATTCAAAGCTGAACTTCAGCTGGGTTCCAGCGGGAACTGGATAAACATTACCCAGCTAACTCTAAATTCAGCTTATTCGATTGAATTTCCTTTTGTGAGCCGGGACGGACAAACACTATATTTTGCCTCAAATAAAGGAGGTGGCCATGGTGGTTTTGACTTGTATAAAGCAGTGATTCAGGCTGATGGTTCGATAGGAATTCCTCAAAATTTAGGTCCTGGAATTAATACTGCCGGGGATGAGACTTATCCTTCAATTTCCATTGATGGAAGCCAGCTCTATTTTTCATCTAACGGTCACGCAGGATTAGGAGGGATGGATTTATTTATTTCGAAAATCCGGAATACCGGATACGACATGCCAATAAATCTCGGGGAAGAAGTGAATTCTAAATATGATGAGGTAGCTCTTCACTTTATTGACGAAACCCGGGGATTCTTTTCCTCTAATAAAACGGGTGGCCAAGGTAGTTTCGATATCTATAACTTCGAAGCTCTGCCAATCGAACAAACCCTTCAGGGTATAATTGTTGAATCCAGCACCAATAGACCTCTCCCGGATTCAAGGGTAGTCCTTCTCGATAAATCCGGAAATGAAATTTCAATTCAAACGACTGGTGTTGATGCACATTTCAGCTTCAGTGTTAATGCCTTCGAGGAATACAAGCTAAAAATAATGAAACCGGGTTTCAAATCCGATGAATTCGCTTTTGAAGCCAGAGCAGAGGGATTCAATAAAGTCTATAAGCAGGTTTTAAAACTCAATGCCATCGTTTCAAAAGATGTCAAAAAATAAAAACGCCTTGTATTAGTAGCGTTTTAATCGACCACCAATGTCCTGTCATGGACAGGGCCCAGGTGGTTTAAAAACAAAAAAACCATTCAACTATCCTTGAATGGTTTTTCTATTTTATTCAGGCCAGGCCTTTTACGAGGCCGCCTTTAATTTTTTCAGCCTGGTTCTTGATAGTTTACCTTCAGCATAATTCTTGGTAACGCTGAGCCTGGTTTCTTCTCCGCCAGGAAGAGTAAACATGGCATCCGTCAGGATTTCTTCGCAAAGCGATCTCAATCCACGGGCACCCAACTTATACTCAATAGCCTTATCTACTATGAACTCAAGGGCTCCTTCTGTAAAAGAAAGGTCTATATCGTCCATTTTAAACAGCTTCTTATATTGCTTGACAATGGCATTCTTAGGTTCAGTAAGGATGGCCCTAAGCGTATTTGAATCCAACGGATTCATATAAGTTAAAACAGGGAGTCTTCCTATGATCTCAGGGATAAGTCCATAATCCTTCAGATCCTTTGGAATCACAAACTCAAGAAGGTTATCCTTATCTACAATTTCACCCTCATGAGACGCTTTGTATCCGATAGCAGACATATTCAGTCGCTTTGAAATATGCCGCTCCAGTCCGTCAAAAGCTCCACCTGCTATGAAAAGAATATTTTCGGTATTTACCTCGATGAATTTCTGGTCAGGATGCTTTCGCCCGCCTTTTGGTGGAACGTTAACCACTGTTCCTTCAAGAAGTTTCAATAATGCCTGCTGAACACCTTCACCGGAAACATCCCTGGTAATGGAAGGATTATCACTTTTTCGGGCGATCTTATCTATTTCGTCAATAAATACGATCCCGCGCTGGGCTTTTTCAAGATTGTAATCGGCTGCCTGAAGCAGTCGTGTTAGTATGCTTTCTACATCTTCTCCTACATAACCTGCTTCGGTAAGCACCGTAGCATCAACTATGGCCAGAGGCACGTTCAACATCCGTGCAATGGTCTTGGCCATTAAGGTTTTACCCGTCCCGGTCTGACCAACCATGATAATATTACTCTTCTGAATCTCAACATCATCATCGGAAGTGGACTGCAATAGCCTTTTGTAATGATTGTAAACAGCAACAGACATCACACGTTTGGTGTGTTCCTGCCCGATAATGTATTCATCAAGAAAACTTTTAATTTGCTGAGGTTTACGCAACATCAGTTCCGCAGAAAGATCCCCGCTGTCCATTTGTTTGGACTCCTCGATAACAATACCATGAGCCTGTTCGATGCATCGGTCACAAATGTGCGCATCCAATCCGGCAATCAGCAAGTTAGTCTCGGGTTTTTTCCTACCGCAAAAGGAACATTCTAAATCCTCTTTAGCCATTTTTGTCGTTTTAGGTTAAATTCTTAATTGCGAGACAAAATCTCGTCAATCATACCGTATTCGAGGGCTTTATCAGCTTTCATCCAGTAGTCACGGTCACCATCATCATAAACCTTTTCATAGGACTGGCCTGAATGCTTACTGATTATATTATATAGTTCTTCTTTCAAAATTAAAATCTCTCTGGCTGTGATCTCAATATCACTTGCCTGTCCCTGTGCTCCTCCCAAAGGTTGATGAATCATTACCCTGGAGTGGGTCAATCCACTCCGTTTTCCTTTATCACCAGCACACAGCAAGACGGCAGCCATCGAAGCGGCCATTCCTGTGCAGATAGTAGCAACATCAGGTTTAATCAATTGCATAGTATCATAAATTCCCAGTCCGGCATACACGCTTCCTCCCGGTGAATTGATATAGATCTGAATGTCTTTTGACGAATCAGTACTTTCAAGGAACAACAATTGAGCCTGGATGATGTTCGCTACCTGGTCATTAATACCTGTCCCCAGAAAAATGATCCGATCCATCATCAAACGTGAAAACACGTCAAAAATTGCGATATTCATTTGTCGCTCTTCGATAATATTCGGGGTTAGTCCAACAGGATACATGCTGCTGATCATTTTATTGTAATAGGTACTGCTAATTCCCTGATCCTTTATTGCAAATTTTTCAAATTCTTTTGCGTAATCCATTCGGTGTTTTTTACTAATTGAATTCTGTAAAGATACTAACTTATTCTTTAACTTTTTTCATGCAAAAAAGTCAATAATAATTTTGACTCTAAGACCCATTAAATGAGGGATTTGGCGTAATTTTGTAAAAAGCATTTACCATGGTTTTAGATCGTCAATTGTTAGATAAAATAAATGACCAGATCGACCTGGTCTTTGAACGAATTGAGAGCTTCGAAAACCAATACTCCGAAGTTCTTGTTCGGGTTCATCCCGAATACAAAGAAAGCGCACTGAATCTTATCCATTATCTCGCTCTTCGTTCGTTTAATATAGAAACCCTTGACAAAGAATGGGAGGCCCTGGGATTACCCATAACTACCCAGATAGAAGGGCAGGTTCTGCAGAACCTCGTAGGCTTTAAAGTTATACTTCATAGCCTGATGAAAGCTGAGGACTTCGAATATGATAAACCGTTTATCACTATTGAAACAGCCGAAAAGCTCTTAAAAAAACACACCAACGCCCTCCTGGGCGAAAAACCCAAACGAAGGGAGACCAGAGTTATGGTCACCCAACCAACTACTGCATCAGAAGATCCTGTTTTTATTCAGAACCTTCTGAATGCAGGCATGAATGTCGCCCGGATTAATTGCGCTCATGATGATGAAGCGATTTGGAAGGCAATCATCGATCGTATTAAGGAAGCAGAGGGCAAGTGCAGAATAGCCATGGACCTTGGTGGCCCCAAGATCAGAACAGGTTTGATGAAGCCCGGTCCAAAGGTTATCCATATCAAACCAGAACGAAATGCATTAGGCCAGGTTGTCAATCCAGCCAGGGTATGGCTGGCTCCTTATGGTATTAAGCCTTCCGATAATAGTACGCCTTCAATAGCAATCCCGGTCAACAAGAAATGGTTAAAAAAGACCGAACCGGGTTCCTATGTTATTTTTAGAGATGCACGAGACAAAAAATGCAAACTAACCATTGAAGAATGCGATGGTATCGGGCGTTGGGCAAGTTGTTATAATTCTGCCTTTGTAAGCAGTGATACCTTATTAAATGTCTTTTTGCAACGCCAATCCGATATGGAGATTCATACCGTTCATGAATTGCTTCCTCTTGAAGAGATTATTTACCTCTTTGCAGGCGATTATCTTAAACTGAATAAAGAAGATATCCCTGGTGAACCTGCTCAGTATGACGAAAATGGAGAAATAACTAAAATAGCCCATATTTCCTGTACTGAACCTGCTATTTTCAAAAGCATTAAACCCGGCGAACCCATTTTTTTTGATGATGGAAAAATTGAAGGTATCATTGAATCTGTTCATGATGACCATGCATTAATTCAAATTACCAGCACCAAGAAAAACGGTGGAAAATTGCGAGCCAGAAAGGGCATCAATTTCCCTGAAAGCCAGTTGGATATTAAAGGACTCACCAGCAAGGATAAAAGAGACATCAAATTCATAGCGGAACATGCTGATCTGGTTAATTTTTCCTTTGTTAATTCAAAAGATGATGTAGAAGACCTGCTTTCTATTCTTGATGAACAACAGTCCGATTTAGGTGTTGTGTTGAAAATTGAGACTATGGAAGCTTATCAAAATCTACCTTCGATCCTTTTGAGCGCCATGGCCAACTATCCGGTAGGTGTTATGATTGCAAGAGGTGACCTGGCTATTGAAGCCGGCTGGAAAAAGTTCGCGATTATTCAGGAAGAAATACTTCGATTGTGCGAGGCTGCTCACATTCCTAATATTTGGGCCACCCAGGTCCTTGAAAACCTCGCCAAAAAAGGTGTGCCTACGCGTTCAGAAATCACCGATGCAGCTATGGCCCAACGTTCAGAATGCGTTATGCTCAACAAAGGTTATTATATCGTTAAAGCTGTTAAAATGCTGGATAAGATATTGTGGGAGATGCAGAAAATTCAGAAAAAAAAGAAAAAATCGCCGAAGCTGAAATTCAATCCGGTTGTATAAAAAAAGCGCTTCATCTGAAGCGCTTTTAGTTTTTTATAAGTCAGTGGCTTTATCCGTAAACCTCTTTTACAAACTTGTCATAAGACATTTCCTTAACTTTAAGATTTGCCTCTTTTTTATACAGGTCTAATAATTTCTGGCTCATCAGTTGGTCAGAAATACGTTTGACCTCCTCCTGGTTGCTTAATACCCTTGCAGTGATCTCTTCTACTTCCTCGTCTGTAGCATCCATTTTTCCGAACTGTGCCATTTGGGTCCTGATCATATCCATGGAGAATGCCTTGATCTCTTCAAAATTAATTTGAAGGTTATGGGCCTCAATGAGTTTGCCTTCTATCAGCTGATAGCGCATACCCTTTTCAGATTTTTCATATTCTTCCATAGCCTGAGCATCATCTAAGGCTTCTTCTCCGGCTGTTTGAATCCATTTCTGCAGAAATCCTGCAGGAAGTTCGAACTTTGTATTCTCTACCAGGTACTCAGTAACATCATTCAGTAACTTCTGATCGGACTGCTGCACGAATTGTTTTTCGGCATCGGTTTTTATACGATCTCTCAGTTCAGTAACTGTTTTGATCTGATCGGGGCCATAAAGTTTATCGAATAACTCCTGATCCATGTCAGCCAGTTCACGTTTATTGATTTCGGATACCTTAAATTCAACCTCAATATTCAGATCGTGTACCTGATCATGCGATACTTTCAGATAATGTATCAAATCATGATCGTCATTAAAAAGTCCCTTTGTCTTTAGCTTGACTGTATCTCCAGCTTTCAGTCCGAGGAATTTTTTCAGGTTTGTTTTTCCTTTGACTTTATCGAGGTCCAGAGATACTGAATTCTCGATTTCATTTTCGGTATTTGAAAAAACTCCGGATATCTCATCACCTTCTTCAACTATTTCTTTTGAGACCAGTTTACCAAATTGTTTCTGAATATTCTCGATCTGGCTATCGATCATTTTCTTATCAGCAACTATCTTATAATGCGTGATAGCCTTTTTTCCATTGAGTTTTACTTCGAACTGAGGCGCCAGACCTAATTCAAATTCAAATGAGAAATCATCGGAGTTCCAATCTAAATGTTCCTGAGATTTCGGAAGTGGGTTACCAAGGACATCTAACTTTTCTTCAACCAGGTATTTACCCAGTGCATCCTGCAATAATTTATTCACCTCATCAATGAGTACCGCTTTTCCGTATTGCTTCTTGACCATTCCCATAGGAACATGACCCTTTCTGAAGCCGGGGATGTTAGCAGACTTTCTATAATCGCTCAGTATTTTCTCAACTTTATCCTGATAATCCTTTTTTTCGATATCCACTTTTAGAATCGCATTCAGATCATCGATATTCTCTCTTGTAATGTTCATAATTCAAATATCAAAATAGGCGAGCAAAATTACAATAATTTTAAACGCCAACAAACTCATTAATAGTAGTATTTATTACTATTTCTTGTCTTCTTTTATCAGGGCGTGAAGAATAGATTGCAGAATGGAAAGCAAAATGCTAAACAGAATGGCTGTCCAGATACTACTAACTGTAAATCCGTCTATTAGTTTATCAGCCAGGAGAATGATAAGAGCATTGATCACTAACAGGAACAGACCCAAGGTAATAATGGTTAGAGGTAAAGTTAATAAAATCAAGATGGGTTTGACCAGAGCATTGAGCAAGGCCAGTACGATTGCCACCATAATTGCAGTGGTATAAGGCGGGTCAATGCTGACTCCCGGCAGGAGTTTGCTTAAAATAATTATCGCCACTGTGCTGACGATCAATTTGATCAATAATTTCATAATGATAATTTGCTGTTCTAAGTTATAAATTTAATCGTTCAAAAAGCGTTTGATCTCATCAAAGAAAACTTCAGGGTTATCGGCATGCAGCCAATGACCAGCTTCGGGAATGGTCACCAGTCTCGAATTCGGGAATTGAGCATGGATCAGTTCAATATCATCATCGCTGATATATTCAGATCGATCACCTCTCATAAAAAGGGTTTCCACATCAACTATAAGTTGCCATGGCAGTGCCTCGCCAACTTCACCGACATTTTCAGTCAGCGCTTCCAAATTCAGGCGAAGGGCTAATTGACCTTTCTCCTTCCAGTATAAATTCTTGAGTAAAAACTGTTTTAATGCCACTTCAGGCACATATTGCGAGAGAAATTCATCTGCCTGGCTCCTCGCCGTGATACTGTCGAGATCCAAAGCATTCAGTCCCTCGAGAATTCGATCATGATGAACCGGGTAAAACCGGGGAGATATGTCATTTATTATCAACTTATCAATGTATTCAGAATGAATTGCAGCAAAAAGCATAGCCGTTTTTCCTCCCATGGAATGACCCAGGAGAATAAAATCCTTCAATTTGTGCTCATCGCAATAGGCTTTTAGATCAACGGCCAGGACATCATAATTAAATTCTTCGTCATGAAAGCTTCTACCATGATTACGCTGATCGATGAGATGGACCTGGTAGCCCAACTGGCTAAATCGCTTTCCCTGCGATTTCCAGTTGTCACTCATTCCTAAAAATCCGTGCAATATCAGGAATGGTTTCCCCTCACCTATTACAATGGAATACAGGCTCATTATTTCAATTTATTGAGGTACATATTAATGACATTTTCAATGCCGAGGTACAGGCTTTCAGAAATAAGGGCATGCCCAATAGACACTTCCAGTAATCCTGGAATATTCTTCCTGAAGAATTCAATATTGTCTAATGACAAATCATGTCCTGCATTTATCCCTAGCCCCAATTCATTAGCCCGCGCAGCAGCCTCAATGTATGGTTGGATAGCATTTGTATTACCGAGCTTATAGGCATCAGCATAGGCCTCGGTATACAATTCAATCCTATCGGCTCCAGTGGCCTTTGCCCCTTCAACCTGCTCAACCACAGGGTCGAGGAAAATCGATGTTCTTATGCCTTCGTTTTTGAAAGTTTTTATTATTTCAACCAGGAATTGCCTGTTGGAAATAGTATCCCAACCGGCATTTGAGGTAATCGCATCAACTGAATCAGGCACCAATGTGACCTGGGTTGGTTTCATCTCGAGGACCATATCTATGAATTTATAGATTGGGTTTCCCTCGATATTGAATTCTGTATATACCACGGGTTTAAGGTCATATACATCCCTATACCTGATATGCCGTTCATCGGGCCTTGGATGCACCGTAACACCTTCTGCGCCGAAACGCTGAATGTCCTTGGCAAATTGCACCACATTAGGCAAGTCACCACCTCGTGAATTCCGCAATGTGGCTACTTTGTTGATATTTACACTTAATTTAGTCATCAGCGAAAATATTGATGGCAAAAATACGACATTGCACATCCTATTTGTATTAAAATTTAATTAATTTGCAGCTTAACCCATCCCAATATGCCACTTCGCGAATACATAATAAATGATATTAAACCCCTGGCTGCTTCCGATAAGATTTCAGAAGCACAGGAGTTGTTCAGCCAGTTGACCAATTCTCATGTTCCCATAAAAAAAGACGGGCGGTTTGTAGGTAGTATTTCAGAAACCGATGTGCACTGTTTTGATGCCGATAAGTCCATAATTGATTATATCTATGCAGCTGAATCATTTCATGTTACCCTGAAAACATTGTGGCTTGATGTACTCGAGGCATTCGCTCAGAATGAGACCAATATTATGCCTGTCCTGGATGATAGTGGCACTTACCTTGGGTACTATGAATTAAATGACATAATCGCCTTATTTAATGATACACCCTTCTTCGCCGAGGCCGGAGCTATTTTAATGGTTGAAAAAGGATATAACGACTATTCCTTTTCAGAGATCAGTCAGATTGTAGAGTCGAACGGTGCCCGCTTGTTCGGGGCTTTTATTTCGAAGATTGAAAATGACATGGTTCAGATCACTGTAAAGATTGGTCATAAGGGCTTGAATGAGATCATACAGTCCTTTAGAAGGTATGGTTATAATATCATCTCAGGTCATGCTGAAGACATGCATCTTGACAACTTGAAGGAACGATCAGATTACCTGAAAAAATATCTAAACCTGTAGCATGAAAATTGCAATCTACGGCCAGTTTTATCCGAAGAATTCCGAAGTGCCTGTCCAACTGCTCTTCGATTTTCTCGATAAGCAAGAGGTTGAACTCATGGTCGAGAGGAATTTTCTTGATGCTATACTGAAAGAACACAATCTTAAGATCAACCGTTCATTTGGAACTTTTACTGAACTTGATGTGTCTTTCGATATCATGATAAGCATCGGTGGTGATGGAACCATTCTCAGGGCAGCAACCTATGTAAAAGACCTGAATGTCCCAATTGTTGGTATCAATACAGGCCGTCTGGGTTTTCTGGCCACCATTCAGAAGGATAATCTGAAAACTGCCCTAACACATATCCTTGCAGGGCAATATAAAATTTCGGAACGTACTGTTCTCAGCATTCGTACCATTCCCGAACATGAGGACCTCCAGGAAATGAATTTTGCATTAAATGAGATCACTCTGAGCCGCAAAGATACAACGTCCATGATCACCGTAGAAACCTACCTCGATAAGGAATACCTGACATCATATTGGGCGGACGGACTGATTATTTCCACGCCGACGGGTTCAACAGGATATTCACTGAGCTGTGGCGGTCCCGTAATAATGCCGGAGACCGATAATCTTATTCTAACTCCAATTGCACCTCATAACCTCAACGCCAGGCCATTGGTTATTTCAAGCCAGACTGAAATACGAATGAAGGTAAGCGGCCGTGAGGAAAATTATTTGGTATCCCTGGATTCCCGTTTAGCAACATTGCATTCAGACACCACTGTAATTGTTAAAAAAGCGCCATTCACCATCAAAATGATCGAACTTGAGGACGAAAGTTTCCTGAAAACCTTAAGAAAAAAACTGCTTTGGGGTGAAGACAAGCGCAATTAACAGGTAAATCAGGATTTTTCTAAGCTGACAAAGGTTTAAAAGGAGTTCTTAAATCAACAATAAATCTGTTTAAAAGTTGTTAATCGTAATACTGTCGGCATAATTATAATAGGCTGTTCAGAATTATTATATTTGCAAACTTTTGAGAGTATGAGGTATTCAATTAATTTGGTGTTGATGTTGATGTGCGTTCAGATGAGCTACTCACAGATCTACGAGGTCGGTATTTTCGCAGGCGGGAGCAACCTCATTAGCGATGTGGGTGCCACCAACTACATCAATCCGAACCAAGTTGCCTTTGGCGGGATTGTAAAATGGAACCGAAGCGCACGTCACGCTTGGCGCTTATCATTGATTTACAGTGAATTAGAAGCGCTCGATTCTAAGTCGGATGACCCAAGGCGAATTGAAAGAAACCTGACTTACAACAATAATAGTTTTGTTGAAATTTCAGCGGGAATGGAATTTACCTTTATCGAATTTGACATGCATAATGGCGGCACTATTTCAACACCTTATCTCTATTCGGGAGTGAGTGTTGCCTATCACGATAATTATTACTTCTCTAACGGGAATCAGATCTCTGAAGGGCAGTCAAGCTGGGCATTTGGCATACCCATGGTTTTAGGCTTTAAAATAACGGTTACAGATCATATTGTACTGGGTGTCGAAGTTGGTGCACGATATACATTTTCAGATGAACTGGATGGTAGTTTTCCTGCTTCTGAAGAATTGAGGGATTTCGCCTTTGGCAATCTGAATAATAATGATTGGTATACTTTTACAGGTTTGACCTTAACCTATACCTTCGGAAGAAATCCTTGCTATTGTAATTTTTAAAATGATTCTTAAGGACCAAATACATTCCGACCAATTACCTGAACACATCGCCATTATCATGGACGGGAACGGACGTTGGGCGAAACAGAGAGGAAAGGTCAGGGTATTCGGCCATGAAAAGGGAGCACGATCTGTTAAGGAAGTAACCGAATCTTGTGCAGAATTAGGTGTGAAATATCTGACTTTATATGCCTTTTCCACCGAAAATTGGAAACGTCCTAAACTCGAGGTTCAAACCTTAATGAAATTACTCATTTCAAGTTTAAGGAAAGAAATTGAATCATTAAAGGAAAATGATATCAGCCTTACAGCAATTGGAAATCTGTCGGCCCTTCCAAAAAAGGTTCATGAGGAGCTTTTACATGTTATGGAAGAGACAAAATCAAATTCCAGAATGACTCTTACTTTAGCACTAAGTTATGGCTCTAGAGAAGAAATAATAAGCGCTTTCAAGGAGATTTCTACTAAAGTTAAAAATAATATAATTTCGCCTGAAAAAATTGACGAATCCATAATTAATGAGCATCTTTACACGCGAAATTTACCAGATGTTGATTTACTGATAAGAACCAGCGGAGAGCAGCGTATTAGCAACTTCTTGTTATGGCAGATAGCATATGCGGAATTGTATTTTACGGAAGTACTTTGGCCTGATTTTGGCAAGGAAAACTTATACGAAGCCATTGTGAATTACCAGAACCGTGAGCGACGCTTTGGTCAAACTAGTGAGCAACTTACCTAATTTGAAACGATTGAGAACAACAATTACGTCCTTCCTTATATGTATTTGTGTTTTGCTGAGTGCCGTGGCCTTCGCGCAAACTCCTTCTACTCCAGACCTTAAGAAATACTCCATAGGAGAGATTAATGTAACCGGAAATACAACCTTCAGTTCACAAACCGTAATTACTTATTCCGGATTGAGCAAAGGACAGCAAATCAGTTTACCTGGCGATAAGATCAGTGTTGCTATCAAGAAACTCTGGGGTTCAAACCTGTTCAGCAGTATCAATATTTATGCCTCGAGAATTGAGGGCGATACCGTAGACCTGGAAATAGAACTTATTGACTTACCCGAACTGAAGGAGGTAAAGATCAACGGGGTGAAAAAGAAAAAGATCCCGGACATCATCAAGGAAAATAAATTGCAGCCGGGTGTTAAGGTTACTGAGAACCTGATCACCACTACAAAAAATTACCTGGAGAATAACTATAGAAAAAAAGGATTCTTCAATGCCGAGGTAGGCATATCAACGACCGAGGTTATAGATTCCATGGCTAAAAACCGGGTTAATATGTTTGTCAATATCGACAAAGGTGAAAAGATAAAGGTCAAGAAAATCAATTTTATTGGTGCGGAGAAGATCAAAGCCAAGAAACTGAAAAAGGCCATGAAAAACACCAAGCAGAAAAATCCATTGCGTGTTTTCAAGCGGTCGAAATATATTGAAGCCGATTTCAGAGAAGACCTGACCAAGGTAGTCGATAAATATAAAGAGAACGGTTACAGGGATGCCCGGATTATCTCCGATTCAATCATCAATAACAACAACAATACCATTACCCTGAATATCGGTGTGGAAGAAGGAGAGAAATATACCTTCGGAAAGATCGATTTCCTCGGAAATACAGTTTATAGCGATGCTCAGTTAAAGCAGGTTCTTCAAATTAATGAAGGCGACACCTATAATGGGGTTGAACTTGAAAAAAGGATTGAAAACAGTGAAGATCCTGACGCAAATGACATTGCCAATCTCTATCAAAACAGTGGTTATCTGTTTTCAACTGTTACTCCGGTTGAAGTTAGTGCTGAAGGTAATGTGATTGACCTTGAGATCAGAATCACTGAAGGTAAACCCGCGTATTTCAATAATGTTTCAGTTGTTGGTAATGAAACTACAAACGATCATGTGATCTACAGGGCCCTAAGGACGCGCCCGGGTCAGCTTTATAGCAAATCGAACGTACTGAGATCCTATCGTGAATTGGGTCAGATGGGCTTCTTCGATGCACAGCAGATCTCTCCGAATATAAAAAATGCAAGTCCGACCGACGGCACAGTAGATATAGAATACAGCGTAGTGGAGCGTGGTTCCAGCCAAATTGAGTTACAAGGTGGATATGGTGGCGGTGGATTTATCGGAACGCTGGGATTGTCATTTAATAATTTTGCTATTAAGGATATTTTCAAGAAAGAAGCCTATAAGCCTATCCCAATGGGAGATGGACAAACTCTTTCTTTGAGATTACAGGCGAGTAGATTCTTCCAGACCTATTCATTCTCATTTCTTGAGCCATGGCTGGGTGGTGAAAAACCGGTACAATTTTCAACCTCCTTATCTCATACCAAGCAGTTCTTGTTTAATCCGATTACGCGAAATGCAGATAGAGACAGGCGATTCAATATTACCGGTATTACAGTTGGTTTGGCAAAGCAATTGACTGTTCCAGATGATTATTTCGTCTTCTCAAGTGCAGTAGGTTTTCAGCATTACAATTTGAAGAACTATAATACAGGCTTGTTTACCTTCGGAAATGGTTTCTCAAATAACCTGTCATTTACTCTGGGCCTATCAAGAAATAATACGGCAATAGACCCTATATATCCTACCAGTGGATCTAATTTCAGCGCATCGATTAAATTCACACCTCCTTATTCTTCTTTAGATGGAGTTGATTATAAAGGTCTTAAGGAAGAGCGCGATCAACTGGAGGAAGAATTGTTGGATGATCCGGGGAATATAGATATTTCAAACAGGATAGCAGATATCGATCAGGAACGTTTCCGCTGGCTTGAATTCTATAAGATTAAATTCAAGGGTGAATGGTATACCAGGATAGTTGACAAACTGGTGCTACGGCCAAGTGTTGAATTCGGATACCTCGGTGCTTATAACAGCGACAGGGGAGTTGTTCCATTCGAACGCTTTTTCCTTGGAGGAGACGGATTAGGAAACTTTGCCCTGGACGGAAGAGAGATTATCGCATTGAGAGGATACCCAAACCAATCTTTATCCTCACAAGATGGAAGTTCTATCTATAACAAATTTTCACTGGAACTCCGGTATCCAATAACACTGGGAGCACAAGCTAAAATATATGGATTAGCTTTTTTAGAGGGCGGAAATTCATTCAACGCATTCAGAGATTATAATCCATTTGATATTAAAAGATCTGCAGGACTAGGTGTCCGAATTTTCATGCCGGCATTCGGATTGCTTGGTATTGATTTCGGTCATGGATTTGATCCTCTTCCCGGATTGACCGTTAAAAACGGATGGGAAACTCATTTTATTATCGGGCAAAGATTCTAGTTTGGCACGATATTTTCAAGATGGTCATTGATGATTTCCTAAATAGGGGTAAAATTTTATCGATAATATTTCGTTAATTTGAATAATAATAACACCCTATGACGGAAGTTGAATTCAGACTGTCGTAGAATACAGATCAACAATGAAACCAATGATAGATATTCAAAAACGGATGAATAAAAAAGTTCTTTTTTTACTGGCTTTAACATGCTTCATTTGTCTGTCTTCTTATGCTCAGCGCAGTAGTATCAGGATTGGATATATCGATACTGAATATATCCTCCAAAATGTGCCCGAATACCAAGATGCAACCGCACAGCTGGATGAGAAGGTGATGAAATGGAAATCGGAGATTGATGAGCGCCTTGGTGCCGTGGACCAAAAAAAGCAACAACTCAATAGTGAGAGTGTATTGCTTACTAAAGAACTGTTAGAGGAAAGACAGGAAGAGATCGATATTGAGGAGCAGGAAATCCTGGAATATCAACAGAAACGCTTCGGTCCAAATGGTGACTTGATGATCCAGAGAAAACAGCTCATGCAGCCTGTTCAGGATCAGATTTTTACCGCAGTGCAGGAAATAGCTACGAATCGGAATTATGATTTCGTATTCGATAAATCTGCCGATGTGGTAATGCTTTACTCTGCTGATCGCTTTGATATCAGTGAACAAGTATTGCGGTCGATTACCAGAAGTTCGAAACGTCGCCAGGCAGAATCGAAAAAAGAACGAAAGGCTGCTGAAGAAGAAGATATTGTTCCCGAGATCAATGTTGAAAAAGAAGAACGTGAGAAAGCATTAGCCGATAAAAAGGCCGTTCGTGAACAGGAGATAGAAGCAAGAAGAAAAGCACAGGTTGAAGCAAGAGAAGCGAAGAAACAGGAAATTGAAGAAAAGCGACAGAAGATCCTTGAAGAGAGAGCTAAGGCTCGTGAAGAAAAGTTAAAGGCAAGAGAAGACGCCAAGAAAAAGGATTCTGAAGAAGCTGAAGGGAAGAAGGATGATACCGCTGAGACAGGTTCTGAAAAGAAAGATGCTAAAGTAGATGATAAGGCAAAAACAGATGGGAAGAAACCTGCTGAAGCCGAGAAAAAACTAAGTCCGAAAGAGCAACGACAGAAAGCTTTGGAAGAGAAGAAAAGAAAAATTCTTGAAGCCCGTGAAAAGGCTCGTCAGGAAAAACTTAAAGCCAAGAAGAAAAAAGATTCAACGGGTATTTAACCCGGGAAACATAAAAAGCAATTTATAACGTAATTAAATAAAAATGAAACAATTAAAGACCCTATTATTTGCATTTGCACTTATTTTCGGTATGAGTTTTATGTCTGCGCAAAGCAAGGTTGCACACATAAACACTCAGGAGTTGGTTGAAGCGATGCCATCTATGCAAAGTGCCAAAGCAGAACTTGAGAAGTTGGCTAAGACCTATGAGACCGAGATACAGAACATGGCTACAGAACTACAAAACAAAGTCAAGCAATACGATGCAGAAGCCTCTACTAAAACAGATGAAGAGAATACTACTCGTATGCAGGAAGTACAAACCATGGAACAAAGTATCCGTCAGTACCAGGCCCAGGCTCAGCAAGACCTGGCCGGTAAAGAGGCTGCTCTATTGGAACCCATACTAAAAAAGGCCAAGGACGCTGTAGTTAAAGTAGCGCAGGCCCAGGGATTTGATTATGTTTTGGACTCAACTGCAGGACAAGGCGTAATTCTAGCCGATGGGAAAGACCTTTTAGCTGATGTTAAAAAGGAACTTGGATTCTAAGAATCTGTACCATTAAACAATATTTAAGGCTGCCTGTTTGGGCAGCTTTTTTATTTTTGTAAGGTGAGTAAACAACCTATCGGAATATTTGACTCAGGTGTAGGCGGAACATCTATCTGGAAAGAGATTCATGCCCTTCTGCCCTATGAGCATACCATATACCTGGCCGACAGCAAAAATGCACCCTATGGCCCCAAAGGCAAGGAGCGCATCATTGAGCTAAGTATAAAGAACACCGAATTGCTGCTTCAGCAGGGTTGCAAGATAATTGTAGTGGCTTGTAATACAGCAACCACCAATGCCATAGATTACCTCAGGACTAACTATAAGGTTCCGTTTATCGGTATAGAACCGGCTATAAAACCAGCCGCGCTTAATACAAAAACCAATGCAATTGGAATACTGGCCACTAAGGGGACGCTTAGCAGTGCCTTGTTCAGTCAGACTTCAACTAGATTTGCATCTGATGTTAAAGTCATAGAGCAGGAAGGAGATGGGATAGTACAGCTTATCGAGCAGGGAAAATTGTATTCCGAAGAAATGCGCGACCTGCTATCCATATACCTGCAACCTATGAGAGATTCACATATCGATCACCTGGTTTTAGGCTGCACGCATTATCCATATCTCACCCCTTTGCTACTTGATATATTACCGGCCAACATCAAGATCATCGATTCAGGCATGGCGGTTGCCAGGCAAACAAAGGCTATCCTCGAAAAAAACGATCTTCTAAGTGATCGCAAGTCAACTCCAGAGCCCGAATTTTATACCAACCTCCACACGAACGTTCTTAATGATCTAGTAAAAAATAAGGCTAAAATAGAGTTCCTCGATTTCTAGTCAGGCTCCTACAGAACAACCGACCAAGTGATCATGACATTGATTATTATATATAATGCCAATTCTGGAAAAACGAATGCCATTCTTGATGTCGCTCATAAATGGATTAGCCCCGGCACTTATAATTGCCGTTTGTGCAGCCTGACATATGGAACATTTTCCGAAAAACAAGCATGGAAAGAATTCAGGAAAACATCTTCGGTGGCAATGGAATTCTACCACAAAGATGAGTTTGAATCGGCCTTCCGGACACAGGAATTCAGCTACCCTGTAGTCCTGCTTTCTGAAAATAACAAGCTGACAACATTTATTCCGAAGGAAGAATTGAATGCGATCAAAACCCTGGATGAACTCATTCAACTTATTGAAAAGAGACTGGCCAACCTTAGTCCTTGAACCAAGAAGAATATTTTATATAGTTATCGGCAATACGCTCGATCTCACCTGAAATCAGATCCTCACTAATATCATTGATCTTCCTGGCCGGAACACCCGCATAAATACTTCCTGATTCTACCCTGGTATTCTTGGTAACCACTGCTCCAGCTGCAATAATACTGTTGCTCTCCACCACACAATCATCCATAATAATACTACCCATTCCTATTAAAACATTATCCTGAATAGTGCAGCCATGAACTATGGCATTATGACCTATTGACACATTGTTCCCCACATTGGTAGGAGAAGTCTTAAAAGTAGCATGAAGGACTGCTCCGTCCTGGATATTCACCTTATTCCCGATCTTGATATAGTGGACGTCTCCCCGGATGACCGCATTAAACCAAACACTGCATTGCTTTCCAATCACAACATCACCTACAATTGTTGCATTCTCAGCTATATAACAATCCGATTCTATTTTAGGGCTCTTTCCATTAACAGCTTTAATAACAGGCATAGTCATTTATTTATAATAGGATAATAATTGAGCTTTTCGAGATGCAGAGACCATGATCTCCTTTCCATTAGAAAGGATCACACTTCCACCCTTCCCTTTTACATACTTGGTCACCTCATTCACATTCACCAGAAAGCTTTTATGAACTCGCGCAAATCCCGAATCACCCAGGGTTTCCTCAAAATATTTTAAGGTCTTGCTCACGACTTTTCTTTTATTGTTATTCAGGTATATTTCTGTGTAATTATCGTCGGCCTTGCAGTATAAAATGTCTGCAGTTTCCAATACTTCAAAACCATCCTGTTGAGGAATGGTTATTTTTCCATCGACAGGGTTGGTCTTCGGTTTTAGTACCTGGTCCTGAAGGGCATTTTCCTTTTCTTTGATTTCAGTCACATAATCTACCGCTTTTATCAACTCTTCAATAGATATCGGTTTCATGAGGTAATAGGAAGCATGCGCATTTAAAGCGTCTATAGCATATTGATTATAGGCTGTGACAATAACAGTTTCGAAAGATCTGTCTCCTACCCGATCAAGAAGATCAAATGCATTCCCAAACGGCATTTCAACATCGAGGAAAACCAGGTCTAACTCATGCTTATTGATGAGTTCCAGAGCCTCTTCTATATTGGCTGCCTCGCCAAGCAATTGAACATTCGGACAATATTTATCCAGGTAATTCCTGAGGATATCCCGACTGGTTTCCTCATCCTCTACTATGATCGATCTCAATTTCATTTAATCCTTTTTTAATGTTACCACAACCCTTGTTCCCGGGTCTGTTTCTTCTGAAAGATCTGTGATGGCAATATCCACCTTGTCCTTATACATCGTATTCAGAATCGCAACTCGCTTACTTATGTTGCCAAGGCCTTTTGAATTATGTTTCTTTTGATGTTCAGTCTTCATTGCGGCAGAACGCTCACGACCAATACCGTCATCAGAAATAGCAATTGTGATTATGTCAACTCCGGGTTGGCTGATAACAATGTCTAAATGGCCTTTTTCTTCTTTATAGCGCAAACCATGCCATACCGCATTTTCAATATAGGGCTGTAAAAGCATTGGCGGTATCTGGAACTGATCGACCTGAACCTCATCATCGATTTTCAAACTGTATTCAAACCGATCTTTGAACCGGAAATGCTCAAGACGTGTATAGAGTTCAATGAGCTCAATTTCTTTCGACAATGGTATAAAATCTTCCTCACTGTTTTCAAGAACCGTTCGCATTAACAAAGAGAAATCAGATAAATACTGGTTGGCCGTTCGTTCATCACTGGAAGCGATAAAACTGTTTACCGAATTCAATGCATTAAAAATGAAGTGCGGATTCATCTGACTCCGCAGCGATTTGAGAGCCAGGAGATTATTCGCTAATTTTTGCTGGCGAATGGATTTATACATAAAGTATCCTGCACTTAATAAAAGAATTAACCCACCAATTAAAGAGTAAATGATCAACTGCTGACGTTTATTGCGTTCCAGTGAAAGCTCATATTTAGTTGCCGACAAAGCACGGTCTGATTCAAGTGTTGTAATCCTGTTTTGCTTTTCGGCCAGGTCTTCCCTGAATCGGGCAGCCTGTATAATTTCCTGTTCTTTTCTCGAATACAACTCATCAACAATGTCAATGTACCGGTTATAAACAGCCATGGCCATATCAAACTGGCCGGCATCACGGTAAACTTCCGATAGTTTGCGTGTGGCATCTTTCTGGACCACAAGATCTTCACGTTGTTCTGCCTCGGAAATACTCTTCTCCAAATATGGAATGGCATTCTTGAAATCCTCCTTTAAATAGTAGGCATTACCAATCTTATAGTTTTGTTTTTGAGATGTAAGCGGACTTTCATTTCCTAAAATAGAATCTGATTCAATGTCCTGTATATCGCTTAAGGCCTCTTGCCTCTTCTGGATTTCCGCCTCGTAATTGCGGCTTTTGTTCTGAAAGTCTGCAACTTTAACCTTCTCCTCTAATGCCCTTTTTTTGTTTTCCTGTGTAGCCAGGTTTAAAGATTTTTCAAAATAATCCTCAGCAATATCGGTTGCACCCTGGGCATCAAAGGTCTGAGCGATTTTAGAGTTGAGGTCTGTTATCTTGGGAGTGATCAGGTGATCTTTTGCCACGGAAAGCGCCTTTTGATAATTGTTTTCCGCTAACTCAAAGTCCTGTATTTTAAAGTATACATCACCGAATCCCTCATACAATTCAACAGTCTGATAATTGGACAATTGACTTACATCTATCGATCTGTAAAGTGTCAGGCTTTCCTGAAGATTACTATTCATTTGGAAAGCCTTGGCCAGTTTTAAGTTGACATCTACCGTTTCTATATTCTGAAGGCTTATTCGGTAATTAGTAATGGAGAGATCATACTGCTTCCAATAGTAATATATATCTGCGAGCGTCTCGTACGCATCAGCATTTTGATCGGATGAACCTGAAATGGTCAATGCATCAGTTATAAACTGAATGCTCTTATCTACATCGTTCTTTTTATAAGTCTCTGCGGAATCTATCAGGGCATTAAACCCCTGCCTGGAAGATGACAATCCATAATTTGGGCTATTAACTTTTCGGAGACCCGGACCAGGTTCAACCTTCACGGTTATACGCTCCTGACTGTTTATAGCATGATAAACCGTTTCAAATTCACTGTGCCTGATGATCAACTCATCATTCAATTTAACAGGTATCCGGAACTCGCCCTGGTTATCTGAAGTAGTGTATGCTCCGCCATTCACCTGGATATTTGCTTTTGGAATGGGTTTATATGTGTCGCTCTCAACAATTAACCCCCTGATGATAAAGGTTTCGGGCTCCCTTTCCGCGGCCGCTTCCTGGGCGCACACAGTAAGGCATCCGAATAAGATTATCACACTAAAGATTAATGACTTCATAATTAAGGCATCGTTTGGTAAACTTACATACTTTCCATGGTTTAGGAAAACGCTGAAACGCCCATTTTAGGGTAAAATTCAATCAAAAAGCCCTTCATACAAATCCAGGGAACCCCTTCACTCATTCAAAAGGCTATTTCCCTCATTCCCGGTTTTTTCATATAAACTTTGGTCTTAAGTTTCAGGTCTTAAAATCAAAAAACGTAAATATTATGAAAGCCTTATTAACCGTACTACTGGCAAGTACCATGATCCTAAACCTGAACTTTGTTAATGCCAATAATATTGTAGATCATAATGATTCTACTATGAAGTTCACATTAGACCATCCCGAAAAACGTTTTATTAAAGTGGCCCTGTTGTTAGACACAAGCAACAGTATGGACGGCCTTATTGACCAGGCAAAAGCACAGCTATGGGAAATCGTGAATGAATTATCATATGCAAAATGTAAAGGTGAGCGCCCAAATCTGAAAATTGCCCTTTACGAATACGGAAACGACAACCTGCATCCCGATGAGGGTTACATCAGACAGGTAATAGGATTCAGCGAAGACCTCGATGAGATTTCCAAAGAGCTATTTTCATTGACTACCAATGGTGGAAGTGAGTACTGCGGACATGTAATTCAAACCTCTCTCGATCAATTGAAATGGGGATCCAACCCCGATGATCTTAAACTGGTCTTTATCGCAGGGAATGAACCTTTTACCCAGGGAAGGGTCAATTACAAAAATGCAGCTGTCAATGCCAAGGAAAAGGACGTCACCGTCAATACAATTTTCTGCGGCGATTATAACCAGGGAATTTCCACCTATTGGAGAGACGGTGCTGCAATCACAGGAGGTGATTATATGGCGATCAATCACAACCAGAAAACTGTTCACATAGCCTCTCCTTTCGATGAAACTATACTGCAGTTAAATATAAAGTTGAACAAGACCTATGTGGGATACGGATCCCATGGGCAAAAAAAATACGCCCTTCAGGCCGAGCAAGACTCAAAGGCCAGAGGATACAGCAGGGAAAATGCAGTTAGTCGTACAGTGAGTAAAAGTTCACATCTTTATAAGAACTCAAGCTGGGATCTTGTTGATGCGGTAGAATCTGAAGCTGTTGATATAGAAGATTTAGACGATGATGATCTGCCTTCGGAACTAAAAGGTAAATCTGAAAGGGAGATCAAAAAATATATTGAACAAAAACAACAGCAAAGAAAGGCCATACAGCTGGAAATCCAGGAGCTCAATGAAAGGAGACGAGCCTATATTGAGAACAACCGTTCAAATAAATCTAATGCTCTAGAAAGTGCTATGCTCAACGCTATAAAAGCACAGGCCAAGGAAAAACAATATGAGTGGTAATAAAAATGGCTCCTTAGGGAGCCATGATTTTTTTAGTTGACACTGGGGCATTCACAATCGTACTTCTCCCGTCGGCAATTAAAGTTATATCCCAGGGTGATTTGGTGAAAACCACCATTGTCGAAAACCACCGAGTTTGACTGGTAAGAATACGTATAGGCAAATACAAGGTCGTTATAATTCACACCGATGAAAGGTGTGAAATACTGTAGCTTTTGTGAACTAACGCCAGATCCATCAAGGAATTCGGCACCATCGAAACTTCTTCTATATGATAAACCAGCCCATAGTGATCCGAAGTCCATTTCTTTATATCCTTTGAGATTCACATCTATCAATGATTCTTTGGTAGCTTCCCTGTACATCAGCATAACTGATGGTTCCCAGGAATACTCGCTGTTGATCTTTTTAAAGACATGACCGGCTGAAAAAAGATAGGTTCTCAAGTTATCATAGCTAAGCCCCTGTTCATTAAAATTGATGCCCTGGTTGGCTAAAACATTTTTAACGGTTGCATGTGCATAGAAATTCAGGTAATGGTATGAAAACCCAAAATCTATATTAAAATTGGTCGCACTTTGTTCAATCCCCGCAATGATGGGGTCAAATCCATCCGCCAGGAAAGAGGTCTCATCTAATTTATACTGAATAAAACCAGCGCTCAGACCAAAAGACAGCATACTTAAATCAATAGTATTCCTCGAAAACATAATATGGTGGGCATATGTAAGATATGCTCCTACCTGGGAATGATATCCGTTTTTGTCATTATAGACAATAGCACCCATACCCGACGGTCCGTCACCCAATCTTGTATTAGCACTCAGGGTTTGCAAACTTGGAGCATCATCCTGACCAAACCACTGCTGCCTGGCCGTTAATCTAATTTTACCGCAATTCGCGACTCCCGCCATCGAAGGATGAATTATATAATAATTATCAGTCAAATAATCTGAATATATAGGAAGACCTTCCTGGGAAGATGAGAATTGCGATAGCAATGCAAATACGGCAATCAAGCCTAGTGTCTTTAAATTCATAAATCTTATCTTTTCAAGGTAAAATGGGCTCTAAATTCCTTATTACTATTGTCTCTGGGTTCGTTATAGTACACTGCAAACCAATAGTCATCAGAAGGCATCAATTCTCCATTATAAGTCCCGTTCCAGCCTTCGCCTAACGGACTTAGTTGCTTAAGGAGTTTGCCAAATCTGTCAAATATATAAATTTTTGCTCCAGGAATACTGGATATACCTACAATGTTCCAGGTGTCATGGTATCCATCACCATTCGGGGTGAAGAATTTCGGGTAGTCGATCACCAACACCTGAACCACACCAATACCACAACCGTTTACATCACGTGCCGTAACAATATGCTCACCGGCCGATACCCCCGTGAAGGTGCCACTCTCCTGCCATGGACCTCCATCCAGACTGTATTCATACACTCCCGGTCCAGTGGCCGTTGCCTGGATCACATGATCATCTGCAAAGGCCAGGGTTGTCACTTCAGCAGTTACCACCGGTGGACCACTCTCGGTTACCGTGGTGCTGTCGCTGCTCTGGCATCCACTCATCAGATCGGTCACCACCACACTGTAGCTACCGCCCTGAGCTGGCATATAATCAGAACCGGTCGCTCCTGCTATATCCACGCCATTATACTGCCAGATAAAACTATAATCCGCCTCAGATAAGCCCGTATCCAGAACCGGTGGACTGACCACCTCTGTACCGTTTTCATCGACACACAAGATATAACCATCATCCAGGTCAAAGGCCGGGATAGGTTCAACCACCAGGGTCAGACTCGTTACCGCATAACAGATCGAATCCGGTGTGGTGTCATTATCTACCCGTACGTAAATCATCTGCGGATTGGAGGTATTCTCATACGGACTTGTTAGTGCATTGGTGCCCGACTCGGCATCCGCCTGATTATCATAATAGCTCACCGTATAGTTAGCCGGGTTCTGCCCGTCCAGTACCTGCACATCCTGGCTGCTCAGGTCAAAGCCTGTTATATCGTTGGTTGGGTCATTATCGAACTCCATATTGTCATCACACTGGTTAAAGACAATCGGCTCTCCATCGCTGTTTGCCTGGGCCCCTTCCTGTACCTCGATCATAAAGGTCTCTGTGGCCACATAACAGCCCGTGGCTATATCGGTGATCCGAACATAGATCGTCTGGGGATTGCTGATGTTCAGATATGGACTCGGCAGTGCGCCTATACCGGCATCGGCATCGGCCTGGCTCTGGTGATAACTCACCTGGTACTGCATGGCGTCCTGACCGTTTAACACCTCATCATCCTTGCTCTGAAGATCAAAGCCAAACACCCCGTCGGTAGCAATCTCACAAGCGATGTAATCGCTCACCGGGGTCGCCTCCGGCAATGGGTTGACGGTGATGGTAAAGGTCACTATCGTATAACAGCCCGTGATATCGTTGGTCACCCTGACCCAAATGGTCTGTGGCGTGGCCGTGTTGCTGTACATGGTAGGATCGGCTATGGCGCCTGTACCCGCATTGGCATCTTGTTCGCTCTCGTGGTAGGTGGGTGTCACCCCTGCCTCACCATTGATGATATACACCTCATTGAGCGTCAGGTCAAATACCTCTACCCCATCTCCCGGATTGGTCACATCACAAAGTGACAGATCGGATGGATCCGGACTCGGGGTCGGGATTGGGTTCACTCTTAAGTCTAAAGTGATCGTACTGTAACAACCCGTTTGATCATCCTCGCCCCGGACAAAGATCGTCTGCGGGTTAGACAGGTTCGTATACGGACTACTGATGGCGTTGGTCTCTGCGTCGGCGTCCGCCTGGGTCTCATAGAAACTTATGCTTATTCCCGCCTGGCCGTTTAATATCTCCAGGGTACTATCCTCTAAGGTAAAGGCCTCGATCTCATCGCCCGGGTTGTTCACATCACATAGCTCCAATGCGCTGGGCTGAGTCAATACCGGAAGGGGGTTCACAATCAATTCCAGTGGCCTTACCTTATAACAGCCCGTCAGGTTATCCTCTACCCGAATCCAAAGCGTCTGCGGGTTCGACAGGTTGGTGTATCCCGTCGGGGTGGCGATAGCGCCTGTGGACATCTCGGCATTGACCTGGGTCTCATAATAGGTGATGGTATAAAATGCCGGGTCTAATCCGTTTAAAACCTGGGTCTCCACCTGGGTCAGGTCAAACTGGGCCAGCTCATCGGTGTTGTCATCACAGGTCTCCAAAGCATCCGGCTCGATAATCTGTGGCTCGGGATTAACCACCAGGATCACTTCAATGATCGTAGCGCAATCCGTAGCGATGGTCGCACTCTCCACACGAGCGTAGATCGTCTGGGTATCCACCACTATATTGCTATAAGGACTCGACAAAGCGTTCACATCGTTCTCGGCATTGGCCAGGGTCTCATGATAGCTTACCGTTAATCCGACTACGCCACCAGTGATGGTCGCATCCAGATCCGTCAGGGTAAACAAGCCAAAGCCATCTGCATCCGGATCACAAAACTCCAAAGGTGGAGGTACGTTCGCCACAGGAGCCTGCTCTACAATTAAATCCAGGGATACCGTAGCATAACAACCCGTGTTAATATCTTCACCACGAGCATAGATCGT
>JABDPU010000131.1 GCA_013042625.1 Flavobacteriaceae bacterium
TTCAGCACGACTAATTGGTGATGCCTGCGTCAGTTTTGAAACGAATTGTGCAGTTGGTATAGAACCCAACCATGAGGTTATAACCGAGCTCCTTAATAATTCTCTTATGCTGGTTACTGCCTTAAACACTAAAATTGGATATTATAAGGCTGCAGAAATTGCCAATACGGCTCACAAAAATGGCACGACCTTAAAAGAAGAGGCTATAAACCTTGGCTATGTCACTGAAGAAGAGTATGATAGCTGGGTAAAACCTGAAGACATGGTCGGAAGCTTAAAATAATTTTTTTTAACTTTATCAAAACTAAATCTATCATTAATGAAAAAAACACTACTCTTATTTCTACTTGGATTGATCACAACTGTTGGTGCTAATGCCCAGTCTTGTGTCACTTTCTCCTCTAAAAATTTTATTGACGCTAATGTCGGAGATGCGCCCTTTGCCATGGGAGCTGGTATATTAGATGGGGATATATACCCGGATATTGTTGTTGCCTCTTATCTGGATGGCATGATAAAAGTTTATTTAAATACAACTGGTGACCTCAGTTCTATTTCCGGTGTTGCAGTAACCAATACCCTTGGAAATGATATAGGGGGTATTAAACTTGCTGATCTGGATGGTCAGAATGGCTTGGATATCATCGCATTAGCATATACTAATGACATTTTAGCCTGGTATCCTAATAATGGATCTGGTGGATTTCCTACGGAAAACGTGATATCAACTTCAGTTCTTGGTGCTAGTGGACTCACAGCCGGAGATATTGATGATGACGGTGATATCGATATAGTCGTTACCGCTTATGATGGAGACGAGGTTATCTGGTTTTCAAATAGCGGTACCACTACTCCTACATTTACAGAAGCAACACCTGCAATCGACACTTCATTGAACGCCCCCGGCTCGGTACAACTAAGAGATATAGATGGCGATGGCGATCTGGATGCCATTGTATCAAATGCCCAATTTGCAGGAGCAAATGATGAAGTTAAGATTTTCAGAAATGAACTTTACGTGGGCATGACAGGTCCATTTCTTCCGGTTACATGGACAGCAATCAATCCGTCTGTTGCAACCGGTTTAAATTATATTTTTAATGCCGCTATGCCCGATCTAGACGGAGACGCCTTTCTTGATGTTTTTGTTTCTGAGTTAAACACTTCACCCGGAGCCGGAAGTTTTCACTGGTATGAAGATGGAAATAGCGATCCATTTGATGGTTCAGTTTTTACCCAGACGACATTTACCACAACAATAGGCAATCCTGCAGCAGCCATGGCACATGATCTGGATGGAGATGGTGATAAAGATATAATTCTCAGTAGTGGACAGGCATTGTCATCTACTCAGTTGGTATATTTTGAACAACTTGGAACCCCAAGTCCAGATCCTTCAGGTACATTTGGAGCAGAGTGTATAATCGATGCCACTCAAAGTCAAACCTATGTTTTCGCGGTGCAAGATTTTGACCAGGACGTGGATGCCGATTTGGATATTGCAACCATAGCTTATAATCAGGATGCTCTGACCTGGTTCGAAAATGACCCGCCAGCACTTGGTGTGGATGATTTTGAAATTGATCAGAAGGGAATTTATCCAAATCCGGCTCAGAACGAATTAAACTTCCGTGGATTTAATGAAACCCTTGATGTTGAAGTATTCGATTTATTAGGGAAATCGGTAATTTCCACCCGAGTTCAACCGAACGAAGGCCTTGGAGTAAGTTCTCTACAGAACGGGGTATACATACTCAGGGTTAATGACAGCACCGTTTTTAAATTTGTAAAAGAATAATAACCCAATCATAAATTTTAAAGCCGATGTTCATGCATCGGCTTTTTTATTATTTGAATTATTGAAGGTTGCATAATCAGTTAGTGGGTCTTTTAAATTTCATACTTTTAACAGATTAAATAACGTATTATCATTCCATAATGTCTGTACTGTTTAAGAATATCAAAACGCTTCTGCAAGTGAGAGACGAGCCTCCGAAATTCGTTTCTGGACATGAAATGAAAGAACTTCCGCTACTGGAAAATGCTTATCTGCTCATTGAAAATGATACCATAGTAGACTACGGACTGATGAGCGATTCCGAAGGTATTTCAGCTGAGGAGGAAATAGATGCTTCCGGTAGGATGATACTTCCCTGCTGGTGCGATAGTCATACGCATATTGTTTATGCAGGCAACCGTGAGCAGGAATTTGTCGACAGGATCAATGGTCTGTCTTACGAGGAAATCGCAGAACGTGGTGGTGGCATTTTGAATTCCTCTAAAAAATTAAATGAAACCTCCGAAGATGAACTCTATTTCCAATCGGTTGAGCGTATACATGAAATAATGCAGCAAGGAACAGGAGCGGTCGAAATTAAGTCCGGTTATGGATTAAGCCCTGAGGGAGAGATCAAAATGCTCAAAGTGATTAAAAGAATCAGAAAGGAGTTTCAGCTGAAAGTGGTCCCAACCTTTTTAGGAGCACATGCCGTTCCGGAGAAATATAAGAATGACAAGTCGGCTTATGTCGATTTGATAATAGATGAGATGCTGCCCGAGATTCATGAAAACCGTTTAGCAAAGTTTATAGATGTGTTTTGTGAAAAGGGATACTTTGATCTTGAAGACACCGAGCGACTGATAAAGGCTGGCAAGGAATACCATATGAGAGCCAAGGTCCATGTGAACCAATTCAATGCATTTGGCGGTGTAAAACTTTGTACAGATCATAACGCCTTATCTGTCGATCACCTGGAAGAACTGACGCAGGAAGATATAGATGCCCTAAAAGGAAGTAAGACCATGCCTGTAGCTTTACCTGGCTGTTCATTTTTCCTGGGCATACCTTATACGCCTGCCAGAAAAATAATCGATGCCGGACTCCCTCTTGCTGTGGCAAGCGACTACAACCCGGGTTCAGCACCAAGTGGAAACATGAACTTTGTACTAAACCTCGCATGTATTAAAATGAAGATGACACCTGAAGAAGCCATCAATGCGGCAACCCTGAATGCTGCCTACGCCATGGGAGTACAAAGCTTATATGGCAGTATTAGCCGTGGAAAAAGAGCGAATATCTTTATGACCGAACCTATGAGCAGTTATAATGTGCTACCTTATAATTTTGGCAAACATCATATTGAAGCCGTGATGATCAATGGCGAATTCATAAAAAAACCCCAGGATTAGATCCTGAGGTTTCTCGCTATTAATCAACTTTTGTAACGATTCTAAAAGATCATTACTTAAGTGTGAATTGTGAAGTAGATACCAGATCACCCTGGTTGAAAACATTTACAACATATCTTCCTTTCTCAAAATCTTCATTCTCTGCTGCTGTAATAAATTCACAAACATCAAGGTTCATGTTTTCATAGTTGAACTTGCTTACCAAGCTATAATTCAACACTTTTTCTTCAAATTGTATCTGCTGATTCAGACCGATTACATTGTTCTTTGGATCGATCACCTGGACAAAAAATTCCTTGTCTCCGGATTCAACCAATGAGTTCTTGGCGACTGTATAGCAGACCCTGATCTTATCTGTTCGCCTGGCTCGTTCTGTTGGAATTAGTTTTCCCGAACTTCTTACGATCACTCCAAATCCATTAAGATTGACTGTAGACAAAACAGCGGCCTCTTCTACTATATCAGCCAACTGGGTATTCTGAGCCAGTAAAGAATCTGTAAAGACCGTTCGCTCTTCAAGCTGTACCTTGGTACTGTCGAGCGAGGTTGCCAGCAATTGATTCTCCACCTTCAGGGAATCGTTTTCAGCTAAAAGATCGTCCATTTCTTCCTGAAGAGTCATGTATTTCTTTTTATAACGCCATAAACTTTTAACGCTATTTTCAGAAACCTGTAACGAATCGATCAATTCTTTTATGCGTTCACGAGCTTCTACCAACTTGGTATTGGCGGTTTGATTCTCGCTGATGGCGATATCATATTGTTCTGCCATATTATTGAGGTCTTTAAGCACCAATGACTTTTCATCTCTCAACTGGCTGGCTGTTTCTTTGCCATCGTTATATAACTTGAAAGTGTAAAAGGCGGTTGCAAGAAGTAATGCAACTACAACTCCTAAAACAACCTTCAGACTTTTACTTTTACTTTCGGTCTTGTTTTCCATTCGGTAAATTATTAATTGTTAAATGTGATTCTAAATTTCTTATTACGCTATTAACGCAAGTTTAGTAAATTGTATTTTAGCAAAAATATAGATTTACTTTTATGTCTAAGCTTAATATCCTCAAAACTAATCCATTTTTATCTTCTAAAAACAGCTCATCTAAACCGTTAAGATTAGGTGAGCGTGTAAAGTTCTTATCAGACTCTACTCCTATATACGATCAGCTAAAGGATTTAGATGTCGATTATGTAATATTTGGGATACCCGAAGATGTGGGTGCTTTTGCCAATAACGGAAAGAGAGGCGGAAGAGATGCATGGAAGCTTGTTCTTAAAGAATTATTGAATCTAAGGGTAAATAGCTTTATCAAACCACAAAGGCTTGTTATTCTTGGGCTATTAGATTTTTCTGAGGAGCAAACTGCAACTGAAAAGCTGGATCCGAGCAAGAAAAATGATCTTAAAAAGGCAAGGCAACTGGTTGCCAAAATGGACAAGCAAATTAGCCAGTTGATACATGATATTATTAAGGCCGGTAAAAAACCTATTGTCGTCGGTGGAGGGCATAATAATGCCTATGGAATTTTGAAAGGAACTTCATTAGCCTTAAAACAGTCCCTCAACGTCATAAATTTTGATGCACATACTGATTTCGAGCATCCTGATGGCAGGCATAATGGAAATGCATTCAGCTATGCTTATAATGACGGCTTTCTTGACCGTTATTTTATTTACGGACTTCATGAGAATTATCTCCCTAATGAGCTTTTGAAAACGATAAAGAAACTTCCAAAACGTATTCAATTTAACACAATTGAAGACATTTATGTGCGTCGGAAAGTAACCATGCGGAAGGAAATTGACAGGGCGCTTTCTTTTATTGGTAAAGGCAAATTCGGGATAGAAGTTGATTGCGATAGTATTGAGAATATGCCGGCTGTTGCTATGACTACGTCGGGATTACGGGCCAACCACATGCGAGAGATGATCTATAAATTATCGAGGCATGAAAACGTCCATTACCTTCATATTTGTGGTTTCGCCCCGGAATTATGTTCCAAACGTATGCGTCGGTCCTGGACAAAATTCGTAGCATATATGATTAGTGATTTTGTTAGAGATCGTTAATCCCGATTCAAGTTTTATTTGAATACTATGGGACAAGACTCAATTCATTCAGATTTATTTCAAAAGGATGAACTTCGGATTGTTGATTTCAAACCGGAATATGCTCAGGATTTCTATGAATTGAACATAGAATGGCTTAAGAAATTTTTCTACGTCGAACCATTTGATGAAGAGGTATTAAGTAAGCCTCATATTTATATTACAGGACGCGGTGGTTTTATTTTCTTTGCCCTTCTAAATGAAAAAATCACTGGTACCGTCGCATTGATGCCAACAGATGATCCGTCTATCCTGGAACTAACTAAAATGGCAGTTACTCCAGAACTACGAGGAAAGAAAATAGGACAGGCCTTAATGCAATACTGTATAGATTTTGCGAAAGAACGGCATTTAAAGGGACTGCTGATCTACTCGAATACCG
>JABDPU010000132.1 GCA_013042625.1 Flavobacteriaceae bacterium
GCTACTAACAGCGAATTTCGAACACCATGTTTAAGCACCTTTTTTCTTAACTTCTCCCAATCCCATCGTCCACTCAAAGTATCCTCGTCTATATTCCAGAGGTTATGCTGAAATTTACCTTCGCTGATTGGCGATCCTTTGTAAGTTTCGTACACACCATCTGCCTGAGCTTCTTCCATTGAAGCCGTAACTGCTGCATAATAAAGAGTTTCAAATATATCCTGGTTAAGTTCCTTGGCCTTCTCAGATGTGAATGGCAAACGAAGTTTGATAAAAGTATCGGCCAGACCTTGAATACCCAGACCGATTGGACGATGCCTCATGTTAGACTTCTTCGCTTCAGGTACCGGATAGTAATTCCTGTCTATAACCTTATTCAGGTTTTTAGTAACACGTTTGGTGATCTTGTATAATTCTTTATGATCGAACTCCCCGTTCTTAACGAACATCGGCAATGCAATGGAGGCCAGGTTACAAACCGCAACCTCATCTGGAGCAGTATATTCAAGTATTTCGGTACAAAGATTCGACGACTTTATAGTACCCAGGTTCTGCTGGTTCGATTTGCGGTTAGCGGCGTCCTTATAGAGCATATAGGGTGTGCCGGTCTCGATCTGAGATTCCATAATCTTTTCCCAAAGCTCGCGAGCTTTAATGGTCTTTCTTCCTTTGCCTTCTGCTTCATATTTGAGGTAAAGGGCTTCAAATTCATCGCTATGGGTGTCCGGCAGTCCGGGGCACTCATTCGGACACATCAATGTCCAGTTTCCGTCTTCCTGAACCCGATTCATAAAGAGATCGGGGATCCACATAGCAAAGAACAGATCTCGTGCGCGCATTTCTTCCTTCCCATGGTTCTTTTTCAAATCAAGAAAATCAAAAATATCGGCATGCCATGGTTCAAGATAGATAGCAAAGCTACCCTTTCGTTTTCCACCGCCCTGGTCAACATAACGTGCGGTATCATTGAAAACTCTGAGCATAGGAACGATACCGTTACTGGTACCATTGGTCCCTGCAATATAACTTCCGGTTGCCCTTATATCATGAATAGACAGTCCTATTCCACCAGCCGATTGCGAGATTTTCGCTGTTTGCTTTAGTGTATCGTAAATGCCATCGATGCTGTCATCTTTCATAGTCAATAAAAAACAAGACGACATTTGTGGTTTTGGTGTTCCTGAATTGAAGAGGGTTGGCGTTGCGTGGGTAAAATACTTTTTCGACATCAATTCATAAGTCTCCAAGGCAGAATCAAGGTCATCAAGATGAATTCCAATAGCTACACGCATCAGCATATGCTGCGGTCGTTCGGCAATTTTACCATTAAGTTTTAAAAGGTATGATCTTTCAAGCGTTTTGAAACCGAAATAATCATAACCAAAATCCCTGTTATATATAATGGTAGAATCGAGTTTGTCTTTATTATCAGTAATAATTTTGTAAACCTCGTCGGAAAGAAGAGGAGCCTTTTTGCCCGTTCTGGGATTCACGTAGGTATACAAGTCGTGCATGACCTCGCTGAAGCTCTTCTTTGTATTCTTATGTAAGTTGGAAACTGATATCCTTGCGGCCAGTCTGGCATAATCAGGGTGTTGGGTAGTCAGGGTTGCAGCTATTTCTGCTGCCAGGTTATCTAATTCACTTGTGGTTACACCATCATAAAGTCCTTCAATGACTCGCATGGCAACCTTTACCGGATCTACAAGATCACTCAGTCCGTAACATAATTTACGCACTCTGGAGGTGATCTTATCAAACATTATGGGTTCTTTTCGGCCGTCTCGTTTTACAACATACATAGTATTAATTCGTTTTTTAGTTCTGGCAGAAATTTTAATTCTGCCATAGGGATTAGTTAGTTAGTCACTGATTATAAAGCAAAAACGTGCTTCATAATCCATACATTTTGTTTGATTACTGGTTGGCCCTTTGGACTAATCGGATGAGGTCATTCGATTAGTCCGCTGAGAACTTGGTCTGTAAATTCAATGGTCTCCGATTAGAAATCGGCGTCAAAACTGAATTTGTCAACTTCCTCTTCTTTATTAAGGACTCCGGCTTTCTGGTATTCAGAAACCCGTTTTTCGAAGAAGTTGGTCTTGCCCTGTAATGAGATCATATCCATAAAATCAAATGGATTGGTTGCATTGTAAACTTTTTCACATTGCAATTCTACCAGAAGGCGGTCTGTTACAAACTCAAGATACTGGGTCATGAGTTTAGAGTTCATTCCGATGAGACTCACCGGCAAGGATTCAGTTATGAATTCTCTCTCGATATTTAACGCATCAACCAGGATTTCGGTTATGCGCTCTTTCGGTACCTTGTTTACAAGATGGTGGTTGTGCAAATGAACGGCAAAGTCGCAATGCACACCTTCATCTCTGGATATCAACTCATTAGAGAAGGTTAAGCCTGGCATAAGGCCACGTTTTTTCAACCAGAAGATTGAACAAAACGCTCCTGAAAAGAAAATACCTTCAACTGCTGCAAATGCAATCAGTCGCTCAGCAAAACTTGGAGAATCAATCCATTTAAGAGCCCAATCGGCCTTCTTTTTAATAGCTGGAAAGTTCTCGATCGCATTGAAGAGCATGTCTTTTTCCTTCTCATCCTTAACATAGGTATCGATTAGTAATGAATAGGTTTCGCTGTGGATATTCTCCATCATGATTTGGAATCCATAGAAAAATTTGGCTTCTGAATACTGAACCTCATTTACGAAGTTCTCGGCCAGATTTTCGTTTACGATTCCGTCGCTGGCGGCAAAAAAGGCTAAAATATGCTTGATAAAGTAACGTTCATCATCACTCAATTTAGATGTCCAATCAGTCAAATCCTGGTGAAGATCAATTTCTTCCGCTGTCCAAAAACTCGCTTCAGATTTTTTATACCATTCCCATATATCATGGTGTTCAATAGGGAATATGACGAATCGATCTTTATTCTCCTCTAAAATGGGTTCGATTTTTTGTGACATTTAGTGATAGATTTTGTTAAAATTGAACGATGAAATTTACTTCGATTCGGGACTAACAAATATTTAAAATTGAAACAGGAAATGAAAGGTGATTTTATAAACATTGTCAACAAGTTTTTAACAAGGGGTGATTTTTTTCTTACAGACGGCAATATATTAGAAAGGGGATAAAATATTGATTATCAATATTTTAAGTAAAATGATAAAAATGGAAGCCCTCTGATATCAACGGTTTAGGGAAACGGCATTTCGCACATTTTCCGAAGTCTGAAAATAAAGAGAATATCGGGGGAGAACGGCCTCTATTACAGCCGATGGCTCGATAAAATGAAAGTATCTAAAAAAAGAAAAACCAGATTTCTCTGGTTTTTCCGATCAATAGCGATTTAATCTTAAAGTGGATCCCTACTTCCACTTTATTTTTTTGATAGTTTTATCCCTAAAATTATCATATCTAAGATACAGAATTTTTTCATTCAAATTTTGAAATATTGATTTTTTTTAAATTTCTTTTGAACCATTTTTAGGCTCTTAATTTTTTTGCCACAGCTTCCAGATCCCGGTACCAGTCCGCCCCGAATTTTCGTATTAAAGCATCTTTCACGAATTTATAAATAGGTATTTGAAGCTCCTTTCCAAGGCTGCAAGCCGCATCACAAACATGCCATTTGTGATAATTCAGGGCTGAAAATGAGCTATACTCCTTAACCCGGACCGGGTACAAATGACAGGAAATTGGTTTTTGCCATTCTGTTTTTTTCTGCAGATAAGCCT
>JABDPU010000139.1 GCA_013042625.1 Flavobacteriaceae bacterium
TGCCTCCCCTTAAAGGTCAGCATATTCAATCGATTTTCGATAATATAGATCCGCTGATGGAGTTTAACCCTCCTTTTATTGACGTGACCTATCATCGTGAGGAATATGTATACAAGGAACTGGATGATGGCTTGCTGAAAAAACAGGTGGTTAAAAAACGACCGGGAACTGTCGGTATCTGTGCCGCGATCCAAAACAAATACCACGTGGATGCCATTCCACATATATTGTGCGGGGGCTTTACCAAAGAGGATACAGAGAATTTCCTGATCGATCTGGATTTCCTGGGGATTCAGAATGTCATGGCATTACGAGGAGACCCGGTTAAAAGTGAGACCTATTTCAGGCCTGAAAAGGAAGGTAATAATTTCGCCAGTGACCTGGTTTCACAGATTAACGATTTGAACAACGGTCTATACCTGGATGAGGAGTTGCTGAATACGTCAAAGACCGGTTTCTGTATTGGAGTGGCCGGTTATCCTGAAAAACATCTTGAAGCACCCAGCCTGGATAGTGATATCCATTTCCTCAAGAAGAAAATCAAAAAAGGAGCCGAGTATATAGTGACTCAAATGTTCTTTGATAACAAAAAGTATTTTGAATTCGTGGATAAGTGCAGGGAATCGGGAATCACCGTTCCCATTATTCCGGGATTAAAGCCAATAGCAACCAAAAAGCAGCTTAACCTCATTCCGCATCGATTCAATGTAGATCTCCCCCAGGACCTGATACTGGAAGTAGTAAAATGTGAAAATAATGAAGACGTCAGAAAACTCGGTATTGAATGGTGTGTAGAGCAATCTAAAGAATTGAAAGCTGCGGGAATTCCGGTTCTTCACTATTATTCAATGGGGAGAAGCGATAATATTAAAGCCATTGCTAAGGAGGTGTTCTAATTATTCTCTTAAATTTGGCCCAGTAAATTTAATTAATGCGCTATTGCCTAACAATTGTATTGGGATTGATCAGCCTGGGCCTGATGGCTCAGGAAGTAGATTCAAAGAGTACATTAGATATCAACTACTTCAAGGGTAACATCGCTCTGCATAATAATGATATTCTTCATCTTATTACCGGGCATCCTGAAGGGATGATCCTGGCATGGAACAAAAAAACATTTGGAGACAAAACCTGGCATCAGCGTTACAACTACCCGGATTATGGAGTGTCTCTCAGTTACCAGGATATGAAAAATGAGTTCCTGGGAAAGAATTATGGCCTATACGGCCACTATAATTTTTATTTTCTGAACCGGCAGTTCATGTTCAGGATCGGACAGGGAATAGCCTTCACAACCCATCCGTATGACAAGTTAGAAAACCCCAGAAATAATGCATTCGGATCAAAACTTATGAGTAGTACCTATGCCATGCTGAACTATAAGAAGGAGCGCATCTTTAAGCGATTTGGTATTCAGGCCGGACTGTCTATGATCCATTATTCAAATGCCAATGTGAAAGCACCGAATACAAGTGTCAATTCTATAACGGCCAGTTTAGGTGTGGTATATAATCTGGATGATGAAGACCCGGAATATAAGTATGATCTTTCCGCCGATGAGAAGTTTACTGAGCCGATTCGATATAATTTTGTGTTCAGAAGTGGGATCAATGAAAGCGATGTTGTAGGAAGTGGCCGATTTCCTTTTTACATCTTTTCGGCCTATGCCGATAAAAGAATCAATCATAAAAGTGCATTTCAGTTTGGAGGGGACCTGTTCTTTTCTAAGTTCCTGGAAGAGTTGATAAAATACAATGCGGCAGCCTTCCCTGAAACTGATGTCGATGCGGATACTGATTACAAACGTGCAGGCCTTTTTATAGGTCATGAACTATTTATAAATAAATTAACCCTGATCACTCAATTGGGTTACTATGTGTATTATCCCTATGATTTTGAAGGAAGAACCTACCAGCGAATAGGGTTAAACTATTATTTTTCCGATCGTTGGTTCGGATCACTTACACTTAAATCGCATGCTGCGAAAGCTGAGGCGGTGGAATTAGGAATTGGAATTCGATTATAAATGAGAAACATTTCATTCATAGCACTATTGTTAATCATGTTCGGTTGCGACAAGAAGAACGCCTGGGATTGTATTCAGACTGCCGGTCAGCAGCTGGAATATGATGT
>JABDPU010000148.1 GCA_013042625.1 Flavobacteriaceae bacterium
TCGGTTCCACCACCACCGCCACTTACATCCTGGAGCACGACCTCTGTGTCTGATACTGAAATGACATCCCAATCGTCATTGAATTCATCAAAAGGAATTCCATCTGCGAAATCAAGAGTCAAAATATTTCCTGAATTCATTACAGCCCAGGTTCCATTTATTGGAGTTCCGTTATCTGCGACCACGGTTCCGGCAGGATCAAAATCCAATTGGTAACCCGCGTAATCTGTAGTTTCATCAAAGCCATCGTCTGTGTAGGATCCTACAATCCATAAACCGTCAGACAAGCTTCCTGATAGGTCATCGCCACCACCACCACCACCGAGGCTTCGTTCGAAGGTCAGGAAATCTGTGGAACCATCACCACCGCTGAGATCTTTCAACCTGATGATATCATTGGTCACTTCAAGTACATCCCAGTCCTCGGCAAGGTCGTCTAATGGTACGGTCAGACCAAAATTCAGGTTTAATTCAAGTTCTGTTTCATCACCTGCAGAGGTCGACCAGATTCCATCGGTGGAACCTGATGAATCTGTTGCTGTCGCTGTTCCATCTGAAGCAAAGTTGAAAACAAAATCGGCATAGTCTGTGGTTTCTTCTGTATCATCGAAATAATAAGTAATAAACCAGTCGCCATTGGTCAAGGCTGCAACCAGGGCCGAATCATCAATTCCGCCACCACCGCCAGTAACACAGTCGCTTTCGAAGCGCAATCTGTCATCGCCGATTCTCAGGTCAACCTGGTATTCACCAACTTGGTCGATTTCATGAAGCGTCCAGTTGTCATTGCAAGCAGGTAGCGCTGGAATATCTATAGTTACGGTCATGTTATTGGCTGTTCCTGTTGCGGACCAGGTTCCGGGATAAGTCCCACTGCTATAATCAACTGTTAAGGATCCGTCTGCGGCAAAATTGAATACATAGCCGATATAAGTATCTTCAAGGTCAACATCATTGCGTTCAAGCTTATCAACAATCCAGTCTGAACATCCCGTCAATAAATCGGTAAGGGCATCGTCAGTACATGAATCACAGTCATCATCATCAAAATCATTGTCATCGTCCTCATCACAATCATCTTCAGCATTCTGAATGACCGCCTGTAATTCTGTTAATGAGGCAATGGATAGCGATGTTCCATCTGAAAGAACAACAGTGATTGGGAAGTTAATCGTGACGATAGTATCCTCGTCCAGTTCATCAATAAAGTCGTACATCTGTTCATCATTAGTGATGGTAATCGACTCAATAAGTTCATTATTGGTATTGAATAAGGAGGCAGTTATGGGGTACTGAAAATCGATACACTCGATGTCGTCATCGGGTGAGTTGTCCTCTCCACAATCATCGGCTAAATTCTCTAATTCAGTCTCGCTATTTACGGTGATCTCTGTAAAATCAGCGAGAATGATCACAATTGGATATTGTATGACAATTTCATCATTATCATCTTCGAACTCGTCAATTATATCTTCAACATCATCGAGGTCGTCTTCAGAATTCACATCGATCTCTTCTCCATTTACATATACAGTAACAGGAAATTCAATATTAAAACAGCTGGCTCCATCTAAAATATTATCAAATGATCCATCGTTTGTTGCTGTACGCTGCATCAATGAAGCTACGGGAGAATTGGGAGCCAATGTCTCTTCAGCAGGTTCCTGTATAAATTCGGTTTCTTCATCCCTGCAGGATGTAACAACAAGGCTGAGGGCTAAAAGGGTTAAGTAAATAATGTTAGTGGACGTTTTCATGTTTACAGTTTTAAAGGGTATAAACTAGTTGCATTTATCTATTAAACAACTGACTTCTGTCATTTCCTGAAAAAAATTAAAAAATTTAATTTACATTTAAATCATACATTCTGAATTTGAGCAACGAAAAGACCGATAATATCTGTGCTGAAACCAAATTTGAAAAGGTTTATAACGAGCATTCCAAATCGTTGCATGACTTCCTGTATTATAAGTATGGTGGCAAGTATAACCCTGATGATAAGGTTCAGGAGGCTTTTATCAAGTTATGGAATAATTGTAAAAAGGTAACTTTTGCCAAGGCAAAATCCTTCCTTTTTACAGTAGCTAATAATTTGATGTTGAATGAAGCCAAGCATGAAAAGGTTGTTCTGAACTACAAATCCAATCCAGTCAAAACCAAAACAGTTGAAAGCCCTGAATTTATTATGCAGGGGAATGAATATTATGATCAGTACCAGAAGGCATTGGCCAAATTGTCTGAGGAACAGCGTGTGGCCTTTCTTATGAGTAAGGTTGAAGGCAAAAAACAACAGGAAATAGCCGATCTGTTGGGAGTGACAAGAAAAGTTGTTGAGTATCGAATTTACACTGCTTTTAAATTATTAAAGGATGAACTTCAGGATTTTTATATCAAATGATCAGGAATTTTTAAGATTGAGTTGTTATATCATCAAAGAGCGGATTGAATGAAGCAAGATGACTTGTTATATAAATGGTTAAATGACCAGCTTAGTGAAGCCGAATTTGAGGAATTCAAGCAAAGAGAGGATTATGCTCAGAATTTGGAGATTCTCAAAGCCGCTAATGCTTTTAAAGCCGGTCAGAACAGCTCGGTATCCGATTTTCAAAGCTTTAAATCAAAGTATGAAAAAAGGTCAAAACCGTCTGGCCGAGTTATAAATATGCCTGTTTGGTTACGCGTTGCTGCTGTTCTTGTCATTAGTCTCGGATTGTATTTTACCTTTTTCAACTCAGGGGATATGACCGTATCCACTCTGGCCGGAGAAAAAACCATGGTTTCCCTTCCCGATGATTCCGAAGTTCATGTCAACGCCCTGTCTCAAATTATTTATAACCCGAAAAACTGGAAAAACAAACGTGCAGTTGATCTTGACGGAGAGGCATATTTTAAGGTGGCTAAAGGCCAGACCTTTGATGTGATTACAGATGATGGCGTTGTTACTGTACTTGGCACTCAATTTAATGTAAAACAAAGATTAGACTTTTTTGAGGTTAAATGCTTTGAAGGTTTGGTTCGTGTTAGTAGTGATCAGTTCGAAGAAAAATTACCTGCAGGAAATGTATTACGAATTATAAACGGTGAATTGACTTTAAGTACTACCGATAGTCAGATTCCGACCTGGATTGAAGGTTTCAGCAGGTTTGATGAAGTTCCTCTCATGCAGGTCATCGATGAGCTCAAACGCCAGTATGGAGTAGAGGTTTCCCTCAATTCAGTAAACACGAATAGACTGTTTTCCGGAAGATTTACCCACAATGACCTGGAAAAGGCCTTGTTAGAAGTTACCTCCCCCATGGACCTGACCTATGAATTGAATGGTTCAACAATTCAAATTCATGGGAATTAAAACCGCAAGATTCTTATATATATTCATTTTTTTGTTCAGTTCTGTGCCACTGATTGCTGAAGCACAACAAGAGCAGGACACTGTACCTTTGGTTCAGTTATTTCGTCAGCTTCAAAAGGATTACAATATTGAATTTAATTATGCCCTTGATAATGTTGAGGATATCTCCGTCCTTTTACCAGAACCGGGATTGAGCATAGACGATATATTGAATAATCTCAGACAAGAGACCGGTTTGATTTTCACTGTTTTATCTGATAATGTTATCCTGGTCAAAAAACCCGATGAAGTTGTAATATGTGGCTATGTTAATGATAAGGATGACCTGTCACCTCTCGCAGGAGCAACAATTCAATCTGAATCCGGTTCAGCTGTAACCGATGATAATGGGTTTTTCAGGATTTCTGTGAATTCTACAAACGAGGAAATTACAGTCCGTCACTTAGGATATAAGAGTATTAAAAGATTGGCCTTAAACTTCAATCTGCAGGACTGCAGCGATGTATTTATGGTTCCTTTTTTTGAAGAATTGCAGGAGGTTGTGATTTCGAATTATATCGTCCCTGGTGTAGATAAATTAAATAATGGGGATTTTGCCCTGAACATTCCGAAGTATAATATTTTACCGGGATTAATAGATGCAGATGTCTTGCAATCGGTGCAGGCCTTTCCGGGTATTATGAGTGTGAATGAGACTGTCTCGAATATCAATATCAGGGGAGGAACACACGACCAGAATCTCATCCTATGGGACGGGATAAAAATGTATCAGAGTGGTCATTTCTTTGGATTGATTTCCATGTATAATCCCCAGATCACGAATAAGGTGCGAATTACTAAAAATGGGACAGATGCCAGTATGACCGATGGCGTTTCGGGTAGTATCGCTATGATGACCAATCCTGAAGTCAATAGAAAATTCAAAGCTGAAATCGGACTTAATTTAATCGATTTCAATGTCTATTTTGATGTGCCCGTAGGACGATCATCTTCATTTCAGATTGCAGCAAGAAAAGCGATAAGCGACTTAATTGAAACACCCACTTACGACCGGTTTTTTGATAGGATAGAGCAAGATACCGAGGTAGCCGCTAATGAGGGAAGTGTGGTGAATTCAGATAAATCATTCGACTTTTATGATACCTCGTTGCGTTGGTTGTCCCGGATTAGCGATAAAGACGAATTACGATTAAATTTCATTTTGGTGGCAAATGAGTTGAAGTTTGACGAATCTGCTCAGGTTGACCAATTAACGCAATCAAGGACTAGTTCATTAGATCAGAACAGTATTGCCGGCGGCTTGTTTTACAGGAGGACATGGAATGAAGCCTGGAGGACAGAGCTTGAAGTTTTTGAAACCGATTACAAATTAAAGGCCATTAATGTTAATGTGCTTGATTCACAACGGTTTCTTCAGGAAAATAAGGTTTCTGAAACCAGTGCCAAAATCTCAGTTATCCATAATTTAAATCAAAATCTAAATGTGACGAGCGGTTACCATTTTGTGGAAACGGAAGTGACCAATCTTGATGATGTTGATGAACCTTTATATCGATTTCTCGTTTCTGAAGTTGTAAGGACCCATGCAGGATTTGTTCAGTTAGATTGGACGACCAATGGCGGTAATACCCATTTAAAGCTTGGTTCGCGATATACCTTTATCGATAAATTCGAAAAATCATTGATTGAACCCAGGTTGAGCTTTAGTCAGCGTTTCCTGGATTTTTTCACCTTTGAATTGATGGGAGAAATGAAACATCAGAATACCTCTCAGGTTATCAATTTCCAGAATGACTTTCTCGGTGTTGAGAAGAGGCGATGGCAGCTTTCAAATGATGATGACATTCCCATTTTGCGTTCCACACAATTATCAGCAGGAATATCCTTTGAACATAGTGGATGGCTGGTTGATGCAGCAGGCTATTTTAAGAAGGTGGATGGAATTACTTCTCAAAGCCAGGGTTTTCAGAATCAATATGAATTTTCAAAAACAGATGGTTCGTACGAGGTTAAAGGCCTGGATATGTTATTCAGAAAGCAAATTGATGAATTGAGCATATGGTTGAGCTATTCCCTGATGGATAATAAGTATACCTTCGAAGAACTTGAAAATGAAGTTTTCAGAAGTAATTATGATATTACCCATTCATTGAGTTCAGGCTTTTCACTGAAGTGGAATGCATTGCAAATTGCAGCCGGGCTCAATTGGCACTCCGGAAAGCCAACAACACCTCCGGTAGAAGGGCAGGAAATTATTGGAGAAGAAATAAACTACGATTCAACCAATAATGCTGATCTCGAGGATTATCTCAGATTAGATGCCTCTGCCATGTATGATTTTAGCCTGGGTGGAAAATCTAAGGCTAAGATCGGCCTCTCCGTTTGGAATATTCTTGATAAGGAAAATGCCATAAATAACTTTTACCGTTACAACAATGAATCATTAACTGAAACCATCCAGCGTTCACTTGGGATAACACCCAATGCCGTGTTCAGGGTATTTTTTTAAATGAATTGTTGATTAAAGGTTTCGGAGTTATTCCCTGAATACGATTAAGCTAGCCCGATAGCCAGTATTGATCAGCCGTCGGTTAAAGGCGATAACATTGCTATTCTCATCAAATTCAAAACCGTTTTTCATTAATAATCATTGGTTTACCGGATTTAAAACGGTCATGACCGAATATCAATTCGGGCTCGATTGATCCCAATTCTTACTGGTTTATTGTGCTGAAGGGGATTAATTTCAAGTAAATTTTATTTGGAATGCGGATTTTATTCTACCTGTTGTCAAAACCAAAACTTACCCTGGTCTCTTTACTTGTGATTTCATTGCTCATGGCGTTGGGTATTTCCAAATTGGAGGTTAGAAATAATTTTGATGGGGAATTACCCCAGGAAGATCCGGTTATCGCCGGGTTTAACCTGGTCCAGGATCATTTTGATAAAAGATCAGCGATTTTATTCGGGATCGAAGCTGAAGACATTTATAATAAACAGACCCTAATCAAATTAAGGGAAATGACTGATGCTGTGAAAGGGCTGCCATTTGTTCTAAAGGATGAAATAAAGAGCTTGTCAACAGTTCAAAGCCTCAGTTCGGAAGACTGGGGGATAGATACTTCAGGGTTCCTCGATGATATTTCATCGTCAAATTTTGATTTAGATGAATTAAAGTCACAGATAGCTCATAACGATATGGTTAGCGGTAAACTGGTATCATCGGATGGCCGGTTGGCCGTAATAATCGCAAATTTAGATGACGATTTCATTGGAGCAGAAGTATTTAAGGGTGCACAGGAAATCCGTGATCGCTTCCATGGGCCGGAAATAATCCATATTACAGGTGCGCCTATACTGGTTGAGGAAGTTCAACAGGGTATAAGCGGCGACACTTCAAAATTCATCCCATTAGCTATACTTTTAGTTTTTATAGGTTTTTATTTCAGTTTCAGAAAATTAAGAGCGGTCTTACTACCGGCCTTAATGGTCATACTTTCTATAGTCTGGACTATGGGATTTATGGGCTGGGCCGGCTTGCCTTTAACCGTAGTTTCAAACGCCTTACCAGTGATCATGGTAGCTGTGGCCAGTTCCTATGGTATTCACTATATGTATGCCTATTATAAACATGCTAAAGATTCCATATCGGGCAAGGAGGCTGCCATGCGGGCACTTCAAAATGTTGGAAGACCCATTCTTATCACTGGGATCACTTCGGCTCTGGGCTCGGTGAGTTTATTGGTTTTCGATATCGTATCGTTGAGGGAATTCGGGATTATTGGTGCCTTTGGTTTCGTTTTCGCTACCATTATTTGTCTTACCCTGCTTCCAGTTGCCAGTGCGGGTTTGAAATTACAAATTAATTCAAAAATCCGATTCTCATTCATAACAGGTCGCGTAAATACATTGAGTCAATTTGTTTTCCGAAACAGTTTACTTGTAATTTCATTTTATACTGTTCTTATAGCCATATTGCTTTATTCGGCCACCACTATCAAGGTTGGAGATGACTACACCAAGTTCTTTCCTGCCAACCACAAAGGGAGAATTGCTGCAAATACATTCAATGATCATCTAATGGGTATTAGGTTAATGGATGTCATGATTGATTCTAAATCATACGGATCGATAAAAAATGCGG
>JABDPU010000220.1 GCA_013042625.1 Flavobacteriaceae bacterium
CTCCTGCAAAAAGGACACTGAAACTCAAATTTCAGAAGACAAAACCCTTTTTACATCATTGTCATCCGACTATACAGGTGTTGACTTTATAAATGCTGTTGAAAATCAAAAGGACTTTAATATTTTCAAATACCGGAATTTTTATAATGGCGGAGGAGTTGCATTGGGTGATATCAATAACGATGGCCTTGATGATATTTATTTAACCGGCAATATGGAGGCCAATAAATTATATCTGAATAAAGGGAATTTTAAATTTGAGGATATTTCAGCCTCGGCTGGAGTGGAAGGCAGTAAGCCGTGGTCTACCGGTGTTGTCATGGTCGATATTAATAGTGACGGCCTGCTTGACATATACGTAAGCAATGCCGGTAATATGAAGGGGAACAATCATAATAATGACCTATATATTAACAATGGTGACCTCACGTTTTCCGAAAAGGCAGAAGAATATAATTTAGCCGAAACAGGATTCTCTACACATGCCTCATTTTTTGATTATGATAAAGATGGAGACTTAGACGCTTATATACTCAATAACAGTAATATCCCGGTCACCAGTTTAGGTTATGCTGAACAGCGTGATCTGAGAGCAAAGAACTGGAATGTCCCTCATGCCTTTAAAGGCGTAGGTGATATGCTAATGCGCAATGACAATGGAAAGTTCGTTGATGTTAGCGAAGATGCTGGAATTTATGGAAGCCTTATAGGATTTGGCCTGGGTATTATGATTACTGATATCAACAATGATCTTTATCCTGACATATATGTGTCTAATGATTTTTATGAAAGAGATTACCTGTATATCAATAACCAGGATGGCACCTTTTCCGAAGATATCAAAAACTGGACGGAACATCTCTGTTTATCGGCTATGGGGATTGATGTTGCAGACATTAACAATGATGGCCTTCAGGACATCTTTATAACCGATATGCTGCCTGATGGAGATGAACGTGTAAAATCGGTTATGGAATTTGATGGCTACAATGTTTTTAAATTAAAACAAAGCAAGGATTTCTATCAGCAGTACATACAGAATACTCTACAGGTGAATAATGGAAATGGTACATTTTCAGAAATCGCATATTACAGTGATGTTTCGGCAACAGACTGGAGTTGGTCGGGCCTGATGTTCGATATGGACAATGATGGCTATAGGGATATTTTTGTGACCAATGGTATTAATCATGACCTGACAGATTTAGATTTTGTAGACTTTTTTGCCAATGAGATCATTCAGAAAATGGCTGTAACGGGTAAGAAGGAGTCCATAGATTCAATAATCGCTAAAATGCCTGTTGTGCCTATACCCAACTATGCATTTCATAACCAAAAGGAGCTGAAGTTCAAAAATATGGCTGAAGAATGGGGCTTAGGTGTCCCGGGCCTTTCAAATGGTGCTGCATATGGGGATTTAGATAATGATGGCGACCTGGACCTGGTGGTCAACAATGTAAATATGGAGTCTTTTATTTACCGAAATAATGCTAATGAGTTAACCGATAACAATTACATCAAGTTCAAATTCAAAGGCGCTCAAAGCAATCCATTTGCCATTGGAACCAAGGTTGTTTTATTTGTAGAAGACCAGGAAATTATGCAGGAGTTAATCCCGTCACGAGGGTTTCAATCCTCCATGTCCTATGATATGGTGATCGGGATGGGAACTCATAAGAAAATCGATTCAATACGAGTTATCTGGCCAGACAACAGGTTGACCAAAATTGATTCGCAGGACGTAAATCAAGTACTTAATTTCGATATTGAACAGGCCGATTCTGTTTTTGAGTTAAAGCCGGAAACAACGAAAAAAACACTTTTTGCTGAAGTGTCTCAAGATCTGCCAGCGCATACAGAAAATGCATATAACGATTTTGACATTGAAGGGTTGATTGAAAAGCAGCTTTCACAAGAAGGGCCCGCATTTGCTACTGGAGATATAGATGGTGATGGAAACGATGATCTGTTTCTTGGAGGATCAGCAGGGAAATCCGGAGTATTGCTCAAATACCAAAATGAGGGAGAATTTAAAGAGGTTAAAACTTCAGTATTCGACGAATTTAGTTATCTCGAAGAAACCGCTGCCGCATTTTTTGATGCCGATGGTGATAAGGACATGGATTTATTGATCGCTTCAGGTGGAAACCAGGTCAATCAGAAGGGTGCATTCTTAAACCGACTCTACCTCAATGATGGAATGGGTAATTTTGAGCTGAGTTCCCAAACACTTCCTTCAACAAATGATAATGTTTCTGTTGTTGCTCCTAATGACTTCGATCAGGATGGAGACCTGGATGTTTTTATAGGCTCCAGAAGTGTAGTGGGTGTTTATGGAATTAATCCGGAACATTTGATGCTCGAAAACTTAGGGAATGGTGAATTTAAAGATGTAACCGAGCGAGTAGCTTTCGATATCAAAGACGCCGGAATGATAACCGATGCTTTATGGAAGGATGCTGATAGTGATGGAATTGATGATCTTATTACGGTATCTGACTGGGGTACTCCAAAAATATTCAAGAATAACGGCAGGCGCCTCAGTTCCATGTCAACCAACCTTGACGAACTGCATGGTTGGTGGCTGACATTAGAGGCCGAAGATATTGACAATGATGGTGATATAGATTTTATTTTTGGCAACCAGGGTGAAAATATTCATTATATACCTTCTGAGGAAAACGTCATGAAACTCTGGGTCAATGATTTTGATAACAATGGGACTATAGAACAGATCATGACGCAGACTGTAGACGGAAAAGACAAGCCATTACATCAGAAAAAAGAGATTGTCAACCAGATGGTCTCCCTCAAAAAAAGAAATTTAAAGGCTTCGGAGTATGCGAGGAAGGCTATAGATGAATTATTCGACGAGAGTATTATTAACAATACACTGGTTAAAAAGGCCAAATACTCAAGCTCTTTGATCGCTATCAATAATAACGGCAGCTATGAGTTCAAAAAACTGCCTCCTAGAGCCCAGTTCTCTTGCGTTTGTGATATCAGCTGTGTTGATGTTAATAATGACGGTCATAAAGATCTGGTTGTGGCAGGAAATAATTTTGAATTCAAACCACAATATTCTCGTTTAGATGCCAATTATGGAACCGTTCTTCTCAATGACGGGAATTCTAATTTCAAGTGGGAGAATTATGATCGTTCAGGTTTTTTTGTCAGGGGCGAAGTAAAACATTTAGATGTCATTGAGGACAACCAGGGAAATAAGTTTATGGTGGTAGCCATAAATGATCAAAGTCCAAAAGTATTTAGCATTGATGCGCGTTAACTTCATATTAATCTTCGTTTTATTAGTTTTTAGCTGTTCTAAAAAGGAAGGAGATGTTTTCCGCTCTTTAGAGCCGACCAAAACGAATATTTCCTTTTCAAATGATATTGTGGAGTCGGATAAGTTGAATATCCTCGACTACTTATATTTTTACAATGGCGGAGGCGTCGCGGTGGGTGATATTAATAATGATGGGCTGCCTGATGTTTTTTTTAGCGCAAATCAAAAAAGCAATAAGCTTTATTTGAACTCAGGTGAATTAAAATTTGAAGATATTTCCGATTCCGCGGGTATAACCGGAAAAAGCAGCTGGAATACAGGAGCCATTATGGTCGATATAAACAATGACGGATGGCTCGATATCTATGTGAATGCAGTAGTTGGTATTAACGGCTTTGACGGGCACAATGAACTCTTCATAAATAACCAGGATAATACCTTCACCGAAAGTGCTAAAGCCTATAACCTGGACCTGGATACATATAGCTCTTCAACCGCATTTCTGGATTATGATTTGGATGGAGATCTAGATCTGTTCATTCTGAATCATGCTGTTCATACTCAAAATTCATTTGGAAATGTATCCTTACGATACGAGCGCAATTATGAAAGCGGCGACAGGTTGATGAGGAATGATGGTAATGTTTTTACCGATGTGAGTGAGGAAGCCGGAATTTATGGTGGCCCTAATGCCTATGGCCTTGGTGTTGCGGTTTCAGATTTTAATAAAGATGGCTATCCCGATATTTATGTTGGTAATGATTTTCACGAGGACGACTATTACTATTTAAATCAGGGTGATGGGACTTTCAAAGAAAGTTTAAAATCCTATTTTGGCCATATTTCAAGGTTTTCCATGGGTAATGACGTGGCGGATATTAACCACGACGGATGGCCCGATTTAATATCGTTGGATATGCTTCCTGAAGATGAGAAAACACTGAAATCATCTGAGGGAGACGATAATATTCAAACGCTTCAAATGAGGACCCGGCAATACGGCTATCATTACCAGTATACAAGAAATATGTTGTTTTTGAATCAGGAGCGCGGACCCTTTATGGAAACAGCATTGCTAAGCGGTATTGCGGCAACCGATTGGAGCTGGAGTGCATTGATTCAGGATTACAATCAAGATGGAGAGCAAGATATTTTTATTTCGAATGGCATTCCAAAACGACCAAATGACATTGATTTTATTCGGTTTGTATCAAGTGATAAAATTCAAAACAAGATAAATGACACAAGATTAGTGGATCAGAAAGCCCTGGAGCTGATGCCTACAGGAAACGTTGGAAATTATATTTTTCAAGGTACTTCTTCATTAAAATTCATTGATCAATCTGAAAAATGGATCCCACGGGATACACTGGTCTCAGGCGCTACGGCTTATGCCGATTTTGATGCTGATGGAGATCTTGATCTGGTGATAAATAATTTGAATTCGGAGGCTTCGGTGCTCGAGAATCTGACTAACAGCACCAACTATCTGACCATTCAATTAGAGCAGAACGGCTCAAACAGACACGCCATTGGTGCCAAGGTTTATGTTTATCAGAACGATAACCTTCAATATAAAGAGCTTTACACCGTCAGAGGGTTCCAGGCCAGCTCAGAGCCAATATTACATTTTGCGTTTTCACAATCGGGGCAGGTGGATTCAATTAGAGTGATATGGCCGGATAACAAAGTACAAAACATTGGTCAAACCAAGCTGGGTCAGAAATTAGTTATTGAAAAGAAAGAAGGCCTGCGCACATACGATTTCAGAAAGGATTCGGATGAAACCAATCAATTATTTGTTGATCGAACAGATAGCCTGAATTTTGATTATACCCATGAAGAGGATCGATATATCGATTTCAACAGGCAAAAACTAATGCCGTTTCAGGCCGGCGACAGAGGGCCTGCCCTTGCAACCGGCGACTGGAATGGAGATGGTCAGACCGATATTTTCCTGGGAGGGTCTAAATTTAAAAAATCACAATTGCTCATTCAAAATGATACTGGTTTTGAAGTTGTTGAAACACCTTCCATTAACAAAGATTCCATAACGGAAATCGTTTCTGCAACAATGCATGATTTCAATAATGATCAAAGCTCAGATTTATTTGTTGCGACCGGAGGTGCTGATTTCTTTGGTCAAAGTCAGCCTTTGCTCGACGCACTGATAACCAGAGAAAACGACAGCGTTATAATCAGAAAAATACCAGGTTTATACGATAATGCTTCAGTAGTTAGAGCCTCAGACATCGATAATGATAACGACCTCGATCTATTCATAGGCAATCATATCGTCACTAACGATTATGGGAATTTACCCAATTCGTACATATTGATTAATGAAGCTGGTAATTTTAAGATTTCAACCGAAAATGATTTTCAAGGCATAGGCATGATAACCGACGCCGTTTTTGTCGACATCGATACCGATAATGATGAAGATATCCTGATTGTAGGTGAATGGATGGCGCCAAAATTATATATCAATTCGAATGGTGTTTTTGAACTGTCGGAAGCCATCCCAGATAATTTAAATGGTCTTTGGCAGAGTGTTTATCCCTTTGATATGGATGCAGACGGTGACCTGGATTTTCTCCTCGGAAATTGGGGGCTAAACAGCAAATTAGTAGCCTCTGACTCCAATCCATTGCGGATGTACTACAGTGACTTTGATAACAATGGGCAAACAGAAACCATAGTCGCTTACTTTAAAAACGGACAGTATTTTCCATCTAATAATTTTGATGAATTAAGTTCTCAATTAGTGCATTTAAAGAAAAAGTATAATACCTATTCTGAATTCGCCGGACAGGATGTTTCACAGATCTTTGATAAAGAAACCCTGGACAAGTCGAAAATACTTGAAGTTCATAAATTGGAATCCGGGTTCTTAAAAAATGAGAATGGTCGCTTTATTTTTGAACCCTTTGATCAATATCTTCAAATGAGCCCTTTGCTGGATTTTGTGTCTTTCGATTTTAACAATGACGGACTGGAAGAAGTTCTTGCCGGCGGTAATTATTTTGGAGTCACACCTTATCATGGAAGATTCGATTCCTTCCCCGGAGCTTTGATAAATAGTAATGGTGATGTAACTTTGACGCCTTCTTTGGGACTGGATTTGTCAAATAAATCTGTTAGGCATTTAAAGATTATTACTTTTGCCGATAAGCCGCATTTAATTGTGGTGAATAACAATGATAAAGCCCGGGTCTTTGAAATTAAAAAATAGAATTTCTATGAGAGTTTTGAATATAAAACAGACTGTCAGATCATTTTTTTCTTTAGTGCTGGTGATCATTATTTCCGGATGTAGTAATAATGAGCCTATAAATATCGTTGCATCCGATTATCACGAAGGTGTGGATAAGCTTACCGAAATTATGGTGCATGACATTTTTTCTCCTCCGGTTGCGAGTAGAATATATGCATATCCGAATATTGCTGCCTATGAAATCATAGCTGCAAATTCTGATGAATTCAAGTCTTTAAATGGTCAAATTGATGGGATGCCTCAGATTTCTCCTGCTTCAAACGAAAACATCAATATTGAGCTGGCTGCTTTAATCGCATACATGGATGTAGGAAGAACCCTTATATTTTCAGAAGAAAAAATGAAGACTTACAGGGATGAAAAATATGAAGCCTGGAAAAAGTTAAACAAGAAAGTTTTCGATGCCTCCCTTGAATATGGTATGGCGGTGTCAAATCAGATCATTGATTGGAAAGAGGGTGATATGTATAACGAAACCCGTACTATGCCCAAGTTTACGATTAATACCGACGATCAATCAAGATGGCAGCCTACCCCTCCTGCATATATGGATGGTATTGAGCCTGCCTGGAATAAAATACGGCCGTTTGTTCTTGATTCCGCTGCCCAGTTTATACCTGTACAGCATCCGGAGTTTTCAATGGAAAAGGAAAGTGATTTTTACAAAGAACTTGAAGAAGTCTACCAGGTTAGTAAAGAAATTGATTTTAAAGGAGATGAGTCTGAAGAAATTGCTATCGCTCAATTCTGGGATTGCAATCCCTATGTATCCGTTACACGGGGCCACCTGATGTTCGCAACAAAGAAGATCACGCCCGGTGCACATTGGATCGGTATCACGAAAATCGCCTGTGAAAAATCAGATTTTGATTTTGAAAACACCGTATATGCAAATACAAAAACCTCCATTGCAATTTTCGATGCCTTTATCAGTTGCTGGGATGAAAAATACAGAAGTAACCTGGTCCGACCCGAAACCCTTATAAATAACTATATAGATGACCAATGGGAGCCTGTACTCCAAACACCTCCATTTCCTGAATACCCGAGTGGCCATTCAGTTGTATCGGGAGCAGCATCTATAGTTCTGACACAAATTTTTGGTGATGGCTTTAGTTTCGATGACGATACCGAGCAACCATACGGTTTACCTGTCAGAAGCTTTACTTCATTTAAAGCCGCTGCTGAAGAGGCTGCAATTAGCAGGTTGTATGGTGGCATTCACTATATGGCTGCTGTAGAAAATGGGATTAATCAGGGTTACAACGTAGGTGAATTGGTGAGTAATTCATTGATAATGAAATCAGATAATTAGACTATGAAAAAGCTATTATCTGTTTTATTAGTTGTCATCATTGCCGGTTCTGTTTGGTATTTTTTTATTAAAGATTTCAATTATATCGTGCGTTTTGAGGCCAATCACGCCAAAGGCACTGTCCACAAGGCTCTTTCCCTTTGGAAGGCAAACGCATATGATGGAGTGGACTCTGTTTATATACAAAACTCAGACCCTTTTACCGACTTAGAACAAAAGGTGTGGTTAAAGGATCATGCCCTTACCTATCGTTGGAAAATAAAAACCATAAACGATAGCGTTTCAAAGGTTGTGGCCTACATCAAGGATGATGAAAATTCAGTGAAGCGGAATTGGGAGGTTATTTTTGGAAACAGCGAATTCGTTGATCTTAATCTTCAACTTTTACAAAAAATTTCAGGTGGTATAAACGTGCTCAATGAACGCTATACAATTCAGCAGTCCGATTCCATTCAGTATGTCGAATCAAGGCATTGTGCTTATATTTCATTAGAATCGAGCATAACCAATAAGGCGCAAACCATGATGAATAATATTCAGGTAATAACGTCTTATCTGAAAAGCAATAATATCCCAATTTCTGATGATCCTTTTCTTCAGGTCACTTCTATCGATTTTGACAACGATAAAATGACCTTTGATTTTTGCTTCCCTGTCACCAAAAGTTCACGGTATCCTCAAAGTCAAAAAGTTTCCTTTAAGGATGTTGAAGGGTTTAATGCATTGAAGGCAACATACTATGGAAATTATAGCCGGTCTGATCATGCCTGGTTCAGACTAATGGAAATTGCAGAGAGAAAACAGGTCGAAATAAATCAACTCCCTATTGAAATATACCGGGATGATCCCCATAATACTCCAAACGAATTATCCTGGCAAGCTGATGTTTTCATGCCCTTAAAATAGTATATTTAGCCTACAACTAAGCTAACTATCTTACATGCTACGGAAACCACGCCTATCTTTCTGGCAGATATGGAACATGAATGTGGGGTTCTTCGGAATTCAATTCAGCTTTGGACTTCAGCAAACTGCCATCAATCCAATTTTTTCATTTCTGGGAGCTCATCATGATGAGTTACCCCTGCTGAATCTTGCCGGCCCCGTAACAGGTTTGCTCATTCAGCCCTTGATTGGAGCGATATCAGATAAAACATGGAGCCCGAAATGGGGTGGACGGCGTAAGCCCTTTTTCCTGATCGGGGCCATTGCAGCAAGTATCTGTTTGTTTGCCTTTCCCTATAGCCCGGAATTATGGTTTGCAGTAGGTTTATTGTGGATTTTAGACGCTGGAAACAATACGGCTATGGAGCCTTATCGGGCCTTTGTAGGCGACAAGTTACCCGATGATCAATTAACGTTTGGATATCAAATGCAGAGTCTTTTTGTTGGTGCGGGGATCACTCTTGCCAATTTTTCTCTGTTTCTGTTTCAGGATTGGTTTAGCGTTCCTGCCGAACCTGGAACCTTATGTGGTGTGGGTGAAGAGGTAATTACCGCCATTCCGAGATGGGTGTATTATTCCTTTTTCCTTGGCGCAGTGGCTTCCATCGGAACCGTGCTTTGGTCGGTGTGGAAGACCCCGGAAATACCACCTTCTGAAGAAGAATTGAATGACATAAAAGAATTCAACAAGGGTAAACCGAACCCGTTAATTCAGATCGTATCTGTTATCGTTGTGTTGCTGACCCTGCCTATTATACTTGGCTTTGTAGTAGGTTATTTCGTGCCTGGCCTGATGGAAAATTATAACCTCCTGGTTTTGATCATCCTTGGTTTTGCCCTGATTTGGGTCTGGTATCTCTATAAGCTGATTAAAAATCATCCCGACAATCCAAGGATTAAAAAAGTTGGCGACTTACTCGCTCCGTTTATAGAAACCACAGAGGCCATAGGCGATATGCCTAAACTCATGTGGGCGCTATCAGGGGTTTATTTCTTTCAATGGTATGCTCTTTTCTGTTACTGGCAGTTTATCACGCCCATGCTTCGTTCAAGTTTGTACGGGATTTCCAATAGTGATACCGAACGATTTGAAGGCATAATGGCCGCATGTAATTCCGGAGCTGAAATTAGTTCAGCAGACATGAGTTTCGCCGAAAACTTACAGGGATTGAGTGAACAGGCACTGGCCCAAACCGGTTTGATGAACGGAACTTACAATTTTGTTACCATGATAACAGCCCTTGCCCTGGTGCCTTTGGCAAGACGAATATCGTCTAAATGGGTTTATGTATTAGCCCTGGTGGGGACAGCTATTGCCATGTTATCCATGCCATTCATTAAAGATGAACATGCATTACTAGCCCCTATGATACTATTTGGAATAGGCTGGGCCGCCATGATGGGAATTCCCTATTCGATGGTGTCCAAAGTAATTCCTGAAGATCGCCGAGGGGTTTATATGGGTATTGTCAATATGATGATCGTAATCCCAATGTTGATACAAACCGTTTCTTTTGGCCCGGTAGTTAAGTATGTACTTAATAATAGCGCAATAAATGCTATCTTATTCGGAGGAGTATTCTTTGTAATCGCTTCTTTACTTGCCATCAGGTTAAAATCTTCTAAAGACTAAAATTAATCATGAAGCATTTCGGTATAAAATTATCCTTATTCCTAATCTATTTTGTGTTCGCCGCGCTTTTGAATAGTGTTGGAATTTTGGTTGAACGCTCTCAGGAAGTTTATGGTGTGCTAAAGCAGGATGCTGCCATTTTAGAACCTTTTAAGGACCTCTCTATTGCATTTGTTTCCTTTATCATCGGTTCGTTTTTACCAAAACTGGGGTATAAAAGAGGTATGCTTATCAGCCTGGCAGTAGTATTCATTGGCTGCCTTGGTATGTACTTCGGAAATTCATTTTGGGCAGTTAAAATACTTTTTGCTTGCGTCGGTATGAGCTTTGCAGTCGTTAAAGTTGCGGTTTATGCTCTCATCGGTTTTGTAACCGACTCCAAGAAATCACATAGCCAGCTGATGAGCCTTATTGAAACGGTGTTCATGGTTGGTATTATCTTTATGTATGTCGTCTTTCCGCTGTTCTTTGATGAGCATGATGAAAATGGGTGGCTTCGTGGGTATTTATTAATGGCTGCAATCATCGCAATATCATTTTTTATCATCTTATTTTCCAAGTTTGATATTAAGGTAGAAGCTTCTGGGAATACAATGGGCGAAGACTTTAAAGCGATGTTTAAGTTATTTCTGAATCCACTGATCTGGACCTTTGCCATTTTTGCCTTCTTCTATGTTATGACCGAACAAGGCATTATGACCTGGCTTCCAACATTTAACAAGGAAACCTTGAATCTGGTCCCCAAATTGGCAACTCAAATGGCGGTGATTCTGATGATTTCCTATGCTGTGGGACGATTCCTTACAGGGCTCATGGTTAAATCGATAAAGTGGATCTATATTTCCCTTGTCGGACTAATTGCTGCCGCAGCATTGGTCTTAATAGTACTTCCTATGGCGAAAAATGTGAGCGTGACAGAAGTCAGCACCATGGCCGATCTTCCTTTAGTCTCATACTTATTCCCAATGATAGGGTTATTTTTAGCGCCTTTGTATCCTTTGGTTAGCTCCACCATACTATCTGGAGTTGACAAGGAGCACCATAGTCCGCTTGCCGGAATCCTCGTTTTCTTTTCTGCAATTGGAGGCACCTCGGGCTCGCTTATTATTGGCTATATGTTTGACCGCTTCGGAGGCGATAATGTATTTTATCTGTCGCTGATTCCAATGGCCGTGATTCTCGTTGCCATACTACGATTGAATAAAATGGTAAAAGTAACCTGATGGAATTCAAGCTGCCCATAGAGGAAACACTTAATAAACTCCTGTCCCAGGAGGACACAGATGGTGATAAAAAAATCACTATTGAAGATAAGGGCCCGGGAGCATTCGAGTTGATGACTGATCCCGGCAGGCGATACACCTTGAAAGGAACCTATCATTTGTCGAATCTGCTCCAGGAACTCATTCTTGCAAAAAACCAGGGCCGGTCCACAGCAGTCATTCCGATAGAAAAATTGGAAGAGTTACCAGTTGATCGTGTTTCCAGGATGATAAGGGATTATTATTGGAAAGGGCTTACCCGAACCATGGATGCAAAAGGCATAGAGCGACTGATTAAGGATACTAAAAATGAGCAATTGGAATCTGAGACTCTCAGGATTTATATTCCGCAGTCCGATGCACTTGCCAATCGATACTATAAAGAACTAGAAAAAACGCATCCTGTGGAAGCGATCAGACTTCCTGCAGAGATTACTCCTGAATATGTAAAAAGTATAAATGACAAGCCTGGAATTCTTGCCCTCAAGCTCAAAGAGAAAAACGGCACTCTAAAAGGGATTCCTTTCGTAGTTCCGGGCGGGCGATTTAACGAAATGTATGGCTGGGACAGTTATTTTGAATCTATCGGTTTATTGATTGACGAAAAGACTGATTTGGCGAAAGCCATGGCCGATAATTTTCAGTATGAAATTGAACATTACGGGAAAATACTTAATGCGAACCGGTCCTATTATCTGACAAGAACTCAACCGCCTTTTTACTCCAGCCTGATCAGGGAGGTCTTCGAAAAGACAAAAGATCGTGATTGGTTAAAATCACATTTGAATACCGCCATTAAGGAGTATGAAACCGTCTGGATGGTAAAAGGAAAAAGACTGACTGAAAACGGACTGAATCGTTATTTAGCTGAAGGAATTGGCATCCCTCCCGAATGCGAAAAAGGCCATTTCGATTCGGTGTTAAAACCAATGGCCGAAGAAAAAGGGTTTGAGCTTTCCAAATTTATCGAACAGCTTAACACAGGAAAATTAAATATCCCAGAACTGGATGAGTATTTTATCCATGACCGCAGCGTTCGCGAATCGGGACATGACACCTCGTATCGAATCGATGGCAATTGCGCCGACCTTAACCTGGTCGAGCTAAATGCCATGCTCTATAAATATGAAACAGATTTTGCCGATCTGATCAGGGAAGAATTTGGAGGTGAATTCGAGTTGCATACTTCGGCATACTGGTTAGAACAAGCGGAAAAAAGAAGAGTGCTGGTTGATCAATATCTCTGGAGTGCTGAAAAAGGTATGTATTTCGACTTCGATCACAAGAATAATAAGCACTCAGAATTCATCGCTGCCACTACCCTTACCCCTCTTTGGGCCAAGCTTTGTACGCCTCGCCAGGCTGAATTTTTAGTGAGCAAAGCCCTGCCATTATTGAAGGAAAAAGGAGGAATTGCAGGATGTTCAAAAGAAAGTGTGGGTAAAATTTCCGCCGCAAGGCCTCAGCGACAATGGGATTATCCCAACGGATGGGCGCCTCATCAAATGATGATCTGGAAAGGGCTTCTACAGTATGGCTATAATAAAGAGGCCCAGGAATTGATCTATCGCTGGTTATTCATGATTACACGAAATGCGGTCGATTATAACGGAACCATCCCGGAGAAATACGATGTTGTGGAAGCTACACATAAAGTGTTCGCCGAATACGGGAACGTGGGAACGGAATTCGAATATATCACCCCGGAAGGATTTGGCTGGATGAATGCCTCTTATCAATATGGCTTGAGCCTCATTGATGAGGAGTTCAGAATTCATCTTAATTCACTTACCGATCCGGAATTGCTTTTTTAAATTTGGATCACCGTATCAATTCGATTTGCTATGAATAGAAAAATGATGCTGGAGGCCATGAAATTAACCCCTAAATACGATTTCCTGGTCATCGGTGGTGGTGCTAGTGGCTTAGGGGTTGCTGTCGATTCAGCGAGCCGCGGATATAGGACCATTCTTTTTGAGAGTAAGGACTTCGCCAAAGGCACTTCAAGCAGAAGTACCAAATTGGTTCATGGAGGTGTTCGCTATCTGGCACAGGGCAATGTTAAGCTGGTTAAGGAGGCCTTGCGTGAACGCGGCCTAATGAGCAAGAACGCTCCACATCTTTTTCGAAATCTCGATTTTGTTATTCCTAACTATGATTGGTGGGGAGGTGTTTTCTATGGTGTTGGTTTAAAGGTTTACGACCTGTTGTCAGGACGATTGAGTCTTGGAAAATCAGAATTAATCGGTTCAAAAAAAGTAGCTTCAAGAATATCAACCCTAAAAATGCGATCCCTTAAAAGCGGGGTGGTGTTCAAAGACGGGCAATTTGACGATTCACGCCTTGCTATTAACCTGGCCCAAACAGTGGCTGATCATGGAGGGACAGTATTGAATTATACCAAAGTCATCGATGTAATCAAAAATGAAGCCGGTTTATTGGTCGGTGTAAAGATTCGTGATGAGGAAAGCGGGCATGAATATGAGGTGTTTTCCGATGTTATAATTAATGCAACAGGGGTGTTTGCCAACAAGATCCTCAAAATGAACGGTCGGAAGAAAACCGCATTAAAAGTAGTTCCAAGCCAGGGTGTTCATCTTGTGCTTGATAAAAAATTCCTTCCCGGAAGTAATGCCTTAATGATTCCAAAGACCAGTGATGGCAGGGTATTGTTCGCTATTCCCTGGCATGAAAAAGTAATTTTAGGTACAACCGACACGCCTATTAATAAACCGGTCTACGAACCAGTTGCAACGGACCAGGAGGTTGATTTCATCTTAAAAACCGCTTCCGAATATTTAACTGTCCAGCCCGTAAGATCAGATGTCAGATCGGTTTTTGCAGGATTAAGGCCGCTTGTTGCCCCTGAAGGCGATAAGTCAAATACCAAGGAAATCTCAAGGGGCCATCAAATACTGATTTCCGAAACCGGATTAATCTCAATTCTCGGTGGTAAATGGACGACTTACAGGCAAATGGCAGAAGAAGTTATGAATACTGCAATAAATCAGAATGGATTAGATAAAAACCCCTGCAAAACAAGATCTCTGAATATTCATGGTTTCACCGAATCAGTCCAAAACGGTCCCTACTCTGTTTACGGGAGCGATGCTGATAAGATTAGGGAACTGGAAAGCTGTGATGCCCATCTCTCCAAACCCATTCATAATAGCCATCCATATACCCTTGCTCAAGTGGTATGGGCGGTTAGAGAAGAAATGGCAAGAACAGTTGAAGATGTACTTGCAAGGCGCATCAGGTTGTTGTTCTTAGATGCTCGTGCCGCTTCCGAAGCTGCAGTAACAGTTGCTGGCATTCTTGCCGCTGAGTTAGGTAAAAATGAAGACTGGAAGCAGCGTCAGGTTGAAGAGTTTTCTGCTCTGGCTAATCAATATATCTTAAATTAGAGGTATGGCTAAACGATATGTTCTGTCTCTCGACCAGGGTACGACCTCAAGTCGTTCCATACTATTTGATTCCGATGGGAAGATATGCGGAAGCGCTCAACAGGATTTCGAACAGATATTCCCGAAACCCGGTTGGGTTGAACATGCCCCTCATGCTATTTGGGAATCACAGCTGAGTACGATAAGGGCTCTCTTAAAGGAGAACAATGTTTCTACTGAAGACATTGCTGCAATCGGGATTACCAATCAGCGCGAAACAACCCTGGTATGGGAAAGAGATTCAGGAAAACCCATCTACAATGCCATCGTCTGGCAGGATAGAAGAACTGCTCAATATTGTGATGAGCTGAAATCGCAAGGCCATTCAGAAATTATTAAAGAAAAGACCGGACTGGTTATCGATGCCTACTTCTCAGCAACCAAATTGAAATGGATTCTTGATCATGTTGAAGGAGCGCGATCAAGAGCGGAAAAAGGTGAGCTTTGTTTCGGTACAGTGGATAGCTGGCTGAT
>JABDPU010000167.1 GCA_013042625.1 Flavobacteriaceae bacterium
ACTTGTAGCTGATCCATTTTCTTCAATATCAACATTAAAACCATCCATTAATTTGATGGGGTGATTCCAGATTCCTCCCATTTCACCTTTAATGTGCCAACCGAGATCGGGAAAGCTTCCATTCTGATGGCCAACCATATAAACCCGGTTACCAGCCGTCACATATGGCGTATCCAAATATTCGAGCTTTCCGCTTATTTGAGGAGACTGATTAAGAACGGTGGAAATTGAATCCGAAGATTCATTCCCGCAGGATTGCATCAATATGGTAATCAGTGAAAGAGATAGAAGTTTCGGTTTAAGCATAGAACGAATTTAATTTGAAATTTCATTATTGTCAACAATTTTGTTGCAGATTGTTCAAATGTCCTTTAAAATTAAAGCAACTTAATACCACCAAGGTTCAATTCTAATTTGTAAATTTGTTCGCGTTTACTAACGCACTATGACCGACAGCACTAAATATGTATTTGTAACCGGTGGGGTGAGTTCTTCCCTTGGAAAGGGAATCATAGGAGCATCCCTTGCAAAACTCCTCCAGGCACAAGGTTATAGAACTACAATCCAAAAATTAGATCCCTATATCAATGTTGATCCCGGAACACTAAATCCGTATGAGCATGGCGAATGTTATGTTACGAATGATGGTGCCGAGACTGACCTTGATCTCGGACATTACGAGCGGTTTCTAAACGTGCCAACCTCTCAGGCCAACAACGTCACAACAGGAAGAATTTACCAAAGCGTTATTGAAAAAGAGCGAAAAGGTGAATTCCTGGGGCGAACGGTTCAGGTTATTCCTCACATTACTGATGAGATCAAACACAGGATACAGCTTCTGGGAAAATCAGGTGATTATGACATTGTAATTACCGAGATCGGAGGTACTGTGGGTGATATCGAATCTCTGCCTTATGTCGAGGCCGTTCGACAAATGAAATGGGAATTAGGAGAGCATAACGCCATTGTGGTTCACCTGACTCTTATTCCGTTTTTATCGGCAGCACAAGAGTTAAAGACGAAACCAACCCAGCATAGTGTTAAGACTTTAATGGAAAGTGGAGTTCAGGCCGATGTATTAGTATGCCGGACTGAGCATGAGTTAAGTGAAAAGATCAAGGTTAAACTGGCCAGGTTCTGTAATGTTCAGAAAGAGGCTGTAATCCAATCGATCGATGCATCTACCATATATGATGTTCCGAATATGATGCTTGATGAAGGACTGGATAGTGTGGTCCTCGAGAAATTGGGATTGACAAGTTCTACTCCTGACCTGGGTAGCTGGAATGAATTTCTGCATCGACATAAAAACCCGAAAGACGAGGTTACAATCGGATTAATTGGTAAGTATGTTGAATTACAGGATTCCTATAAGTCCATTTTAGAGTCGTTTATCCATGCAGGAGCGGCGAATGAGATCAAGGTGAACGTGGAGTCCATCCATTCCGAATATCTCAATAAGGAAAATGTGAAGTTAAAGCTGTCACATCTTGATGGTGTGCTGGTAGCACCAGGATTTGGTGAGCGTGGAATTGAAGGAAAGATAGATGCAGTCAGATATGTAAGGGAAAACAAAATACCATTCTTTGGCATTTGCCTTGGAATGCAGATGGCTGTGATTGAGTTTGCCCGTAATGTAATCAGGTTAAAGGGAGCCAATTCAACAGAAATGGATGATAATGTCAACCATCCGGTCATCGATCTGATGGAAGAACAGAAATCGGTAACTCATAAAGGTGGAACCATGCGATTAGGATCATGGAAATGCAGGCTGAAGGAAGATAGTATGGCGTATTCGGTGTATGGGAAAACCAATATTGAAGAAAGACACAGACACAGATACGAGTATAACGAAGCCTATATGGATCAGATTGAAGCCGCCGGTATGATGGCCTCGGGTATCAACCCGGATACCGGACTTGTTGAAATCATAGAGATTCCTGGCCACCCATGGTTTTTAGGCGTACAATATCACCCAGAATATAAGAGTACAGTGTCCAGTCCGCATCCATTGTTTGTGGCATTTGTTAAGGCGGCATACGATTATTCAAAAATCAAGAAAAATGTCACTTTGGCATAAATGAGATAATGGTTGGTTTTTTGATGTTTCAAGCAAACGCCCCAGGCACAATTAAAATTACATTCTAGACAAATTAAATGGAAGAAAGAAAAATAGATATCAATTCTATAATCGGATTTGTATTGATCTTTTTGATCCTGATCTGGATGCTTTATCAGAATTCTCCAACTCCTGAAGAGGTGGAGGCTCAAGAAAAAGCCAAGCAAGAACAGATCGACCAGGAGCCGGAAAAAGTCAATCAAACGGATACAATTACCACAACCCCTCAGGATTACAATGCAGCTGTAGAGGTTTCCGATTCATTAAAGCTTATTGGATTGCAAAATCAACTTGGTGCATTTGCTTATTCGGCATCAAGGGCGTCGTCCTCAGATGGTTTTACCGAAATTGAGAACGAACAGCTTCAACTAAAGGTGAGCAACAAGGGTGGATTTATTACCGAAGTCAAACTCAAAGAGTTTATCGATCACGATTCTGTTCCGATCTTTCTGGTCAGGGATCAGAATGTAGATTTCAATATCAACTTTGCAACAACAGATAACCGTATTCTGAATACAAAGGATCTTATTTTTGAACCACATCTGAGTAACAGTGGTGATAACCAGATCCTGAGCATGCGATTAAAGGTTTCTGAAGATCGCTACCTTGAATACAGGTATGAGCTTAGGCCGGATGACTATCTGATTGGATTTGCCATCAGGTCACAGGGACTTTCCAATGTGGTAAATAGTTCGAGAGACATCAATTTAGACTGGCAGATGCAAGGCTTCCGCCATGCAAAAAGTATTTCATACGAAAACAGGTATACCAGGCTTACATACCGTTATGATGGAAGGATTGATAAGCTTTCACAAATGTCTGACGATGATGAAATTGAGAATAATGTGGAATGGATCTCATTCCGACAGCACTTTTTCAGTTCAATCCTTGTTCCCGATCAGGCCTTTTCATCGGTAGAAATGAAATCGTTCGACCTGGTTCAGGATGAGGATGTTGATTCCCTTTTTACAAAACGTTTTGAAGCCAAGGTTCCCTTGGTATTGAATGGAGGGGAGTTCAATTCAAATATGAATATATATTATGGTCCGACTGACCACCGTGTACTCAAGCAATATGAAAAGAACCTTGAAGAAAGTATACCCTTTGGATGGGGAATATTTGGCTGGATCAACAAGTCGATCTTTATTCCGTTGTTTTCATTCTTGAGTTCTGTATTCCCATATGGAATAGCAATTATCATTATGACAATTGTAGTTCGTATTGTTCTTTCTCCGGTATTGTACAAATCATATTTGTCCCAGGCTAAGATGAGAATACTAAAGCCTGAAATTACCGAACTCAATGAAAAACACAAGGACAATCCAATGAAGCGTCAGCAGGAGACCATGGCATTGTACAGCAAGGCGGGAGCAAGTCCGTTAAGTGGGTGCTTGCCTGCTGTACTTCAGTTGCCGGTCTTCTATGCATTGTTCATGTTTTTCCCAACGGCTTTCGATTTAAGGCAGAAGAGCTTCCTGTGGGCAGAAGACCTGTCTTCTTATGATACCATTGCTGAACTGCCATTCAGAATACCGTTTTATGGTGACCACGTCAGTTTGTTCCCAATATTAGCAGCTATCGCTATTTTCTTTTATATGAAAATGACAACAGGGCAGCAGGTTACGGCCCAACCTGCCCAGGAAGGGATGCCTGATATGCAGAAGATGATGAAGGTTATGATCTATTTTTCACCACTTCTTATGCTTGTATTCTTCAATAACTATGCAAGTGGATTGAGTTTGTATTACTTTGTTTCCAACTTAATTACCATTGGAATTATGATCGTTATCAAACAATATATCCTCGATGAGGATAAGATTCATGCAACGATTCAGGAAAAGAAAAAACGGCCAAAGAAAGAAAACAGGTTCCAAAGAAAGATGAAGGAAATGATGGAACAGGCCGAACAGCAAAAGCAACAACAGAAAAGAAAAAAATAGCAATTAAAAAAGCCTTCTGAGAAATCAGAAGGCTTTTTTGCTATTAATCAAACAATGCCTCTTATAGCGGAGGTAAGATAACTTTATCTACAGCATGAATCACACCATTGAAGGCTTGAACGTTTGTAGCAATAATATTTATTACGCGATCATTTGAATCAATGACCTGCGCTCCTGAATCCAATGAAATTGTAACGTCACCACCTAAGGTTCCAACAATTTGACCTTGCGACAGATCTTCTGCTCGAACATTAGCAAGAGCAACTGCATGGTGATCGAGGGTAGCTTTTAATACTGGTTCTGATATATCACTCAAAGACTGCAGTCCCAGCTCGATTAGCAAGTCGCCAAACGCCTGATCAGTCGGAGCAAATACAGTGAATGGAGCAGGTGAGTCGGTTGTTGACAATGTACCTACATAATCAAATGTCAGGTCATCACGTGTCAAAGCGGTTACAAGAGTCCCGAAGGTAGCATCGGCAGTAGCAAAGGTAACAACCGTTGGCAAGCCAATTACGCCATCTACTATATGCACCACACCATTTGATGCGTCTACATCAGCAGTACTTACATTAGCGACTCCGTTAAATGAAACACCGCCAGATGTATTGAAGTACAAGCTTAAGTTGTCTCCGTCGGCATTGGTTGCATTCGTTGTAGTATATCCGGCACCCAGGCCAATTAAATCCCCTGATTCAACATCACCTGTAAGAACATGATTTAATAAGATGTTACTTAAGATATCTGTTGGAACTTCATCCAGACTGGCAAATCCGTTTGCAGCTAGAAATGTGTCAAAGGCGTCGTTAGTAGGGGCTAATACGGTAAAATTTCCTCCGCTAAGTACATTGACTAAATCGCCATCGGCTGCCTGAAGTGCAGCAACAAGAGTGCTTAATTCAGGAGTGCCAAGTGCTAATTCCACAATTGACTGCTGTTGTGGCTCAGGACTGTTATCATCATCATCACTACAAGAGAGTGTAAGAGTCGATACTAATAATAAGATTGGAATGATCTTTGGAACGTTAAAAATAAATTTCATTTTTTTGAGTTTTTATGTTACGTTGTCAAAAGTATAGATCAACAAATCAATATTGTTTAAGGTTATGTTAAAATGATTAAACAAAAACTAACATTTATTATTTCGTTAACATTATTCAGTCTATGTGTATGTGCTCAGGAGGCAGTAAATCTGTTTGATGAGGACGGAAAACGACATGGTCCATGGACCAAGAATTTTGAGAAAACCAAGCAGGTTCGTTATAGCGGACAGTTTAGTCATGGTAAGGAAGTTGGTGAATTCCGTTATTATCAGCTGGTTGGCAAAGTAAGTAAGCTGGCTGCAGTTAAAACATTCGATGACAATTCCGATCAAGCCGATGTGAAGTATTTTTCTCTACAGGGAAATGTTATTAGCGAGGGAAAGATGAAGGGTAAACGGCATATTGGTAAATGGCTTTATTACCACAAGAATTCAGAACAGTTGATGACTGAGGAGAATTTTAATGACCAGGGCCAACTCCATGGCCAACGTTTGGTTTATTATGTGAATGGCCAGGTCGCCGAGAAAATGAATTATATAAATGGTAATCGGGAAGGCGAAGCCCTCTATTATGCAATGAATGGAGTGGTAATAAAAGAGTATGTATATAAGAATGATATGCTTCATGGTCCTTCAAAGCATTTCGACGAGAGCGGGCAGATTCAGATTGAAGGTAATTATAAGAATGGAAAGAAACATGGTGTTTGGACCTACTACAGGAACGGTGAGATTTTTGAGGAAAAAGATTTCTCCTTCAAATCTAGAAACAAGGGATAGGAGCCAGGCATAACAGGATTTAAGCTAAAGGTAGGTCGTAATGATTTACCTTTTTTTATTCGTAAATTTGCCTTTGAAAAAATTCAGGGCCAATTACGACCCAAGCAGGAAGAAAAAATGAAACGTGTTGTTGTCGGACTTTCCGGAGGTGTTGATTCAAGCGTTGCTGCTTATTTACTCAAACAGCAAGGCTATGAGGTTATTGGCCTGTTCATGAAGAACTGGCATGATGACTCGGTTACCATTTCAGATGAATGCCCCTGGCTGGATGATAGTAATGATGCGATGTTGGTTGCTGAGAAACTCGATATTCCGTTTCAAACGGTTGATTTAAGCACTCAGTACAAGGAGCGTATTGTCGATTATATGTTTCGCGAATATGAGCAGGGACGAACACCTAATCCAGATGTCCTCTGTAATCGAGAGATCAAATTCGACGTCTTTATGAAAATCGCTCTGGACCTGGGCGCCGATTATGTTGCTACCGGACATTATTGCAGGAAAGAGAGCATTACAAAAGATGGAAAGACAATTTATCGGCTTTTGGCCGGTAAAGATGGTAACAAAGACCAGTCTTATTTCCTTTGCCAGGTTTCCCAGGAACAACTGTCGAAGACCCTGTTTCCATTGGGTGACCTTACCAAACCCGAGGTGCGTAAAATTGCAGATGAGTTAGATCTGGTCACTGCCGGGAAGAAAGATTCACAGGGATTGTGTTTCATTGGAAAGGTCAGGCTGCCTGATTTCCTTCAGCAGAAATTAAAACCCAAAGTAGGTGATATCATTGAAATTCCTGAAGACCGTGAGGTTTATTCTGAAATGATTCCTGAATTCAACTCCATAGAGGACCGACTGGGATACTTATCCCGACATATCGAATACCAGCCAACCGATGGCAAGGTAGTAGGCACCCACGAGGGAGCCCATTATTTTACAATTGGACAGCGTAAAGGCCTTGCAGTTGGTGGTACTCCGGAACCCCTGTTTGTTATCGATACCGATGTTCAGGAGAATATCATTTATACAGGACAGGGCAGCGATCATCCCGGATTATTTAAACAAGCACTTTACATTTCAAATTCAGAGTTGCACTGGATAAGAGAAGATTTAAAACTGATGTCCGGGGAACAGCTCAGGATACAGGCTAGAATCCGATACCGACAGCCATTAAAACCAGCGACCATTTACCAGACCGATCACGGACTTTATATGGAATTCGATAAGGCACAATCTGCTGTAACACCTGGACAGTTTGCAGCTTGGTACATCGACGATGAATTGGTAGGTTCAGGAGTAATTTCTTAAATTGCAGTATAACTCAACGTACTTATGAAAAAGGAATTATTACTAATAGCTGTATTTGCACTGCATTTTTGCGGCATGGCACAAGTTGAGGACGCCTGGGTGTTTTTTACCGATAAAGAAAATGTGGTGTCTTCACTGGCGAATCCCATATCAATCCTGACCCAGGATGCCATAGACCGAAAGGCCAATCACGGAGTATCGATCGATGAACGCGACGTTCCCGTGAATGAGGCGTATATCACACAGGTTAAAAACGAAACCGGTATTTCGGTATGGGCAAAATCAAAGTGGTTTAATGCCATACATGTTAGAGGCACCATTGATGATATCAATGCATTGCTTGATCTCAACTTTGTTGATAATGTAGAATTCGCGAACCGGGATTTGAATACAAACCGTGAAATGAATCCCATTGAAGATAAATTTACCATAGAAAATACAAGGGTTGATTTTAATTATGGAAATACCCTTAACCAGGTTGAGATGCTCAATTTACAGAGTCTGCATGAACAGGACTATACAGGTTCTGGTGTGGTGATAGCAGTTATGGATTCAGGTTTTCCCGGAGTAAACACGATTTCACCTTTCCAAAGAATGAGAGATGCAGGTAACCTGATGGGTGGATATGATTTTGTTGATCAGACGGCCGATGTTTATGCATTTTCGTCAAGTGATCATGGTACAAAGGTTTTGAGTACCATGGGAGGATTTATCCAGGATCAATTTGTTGGAACGGCACCTGATGCCACCTATTATTTATTCCGAACAGAAGATGTTTTCAGTGAAACACCTGTTGAAGAGAGCTACTGGGTGGAAGCCGCTGAACGAGCGGATAGCCTGGGTGTGGATGTTATCAATACTTCTCTGGGGTACAAAGGGTACGACAACCCGAATTATTCATATAGCTCTGCCGATATGGATGGGCAGACAGCATTTATTACGAGAGGAGCCGATATTGCTGCTGAAAAAGGAATTTTCCTGGTTAATTCAGCAGGAAATTC
>JABDPU010000223.1 GCA_013042625.1 Flavobacteriaceae bacterium
ATATAAGGCCGGTTATGGCAAAACCCTGATTTGTGGTTACGCCAGGATAGACGGATGGGCTGTTGGAATTGTTGCAAACCAGCGCTCTGTGGTTAAAACCAAAAAGGGAGAAATGCAATTTGGTGGGGTGATCTATTCAGATTCAGCAGATAAAGCCACTCGTTTCATAGCCAATTGCAATCAAAAGAAAATTCCACTTGTATTTCTTCAGGATGTTACCGGTTTTATGGTTGGTAGCAAAAGCGAACATGGTGGGATCATTAAAGACGGGGCAAAAATGGTTAATGCCGTTAGCAACAGTGTCGTACCAAAAATCACCGTTATCATAGGAAACAGCTATGGTGCGGGAAATTATGCTATGTGTGGCAAGGCGTACGACCCACGGTTAATAGTATCCTGGCCAAGCGCCGAATTGGCTGTTATGAGTGGTAATTCTGCAGCAAAAGTGCTGTTACAGATCGAAAAGGCCTCTATGGAAAAACAGGGAGAGTCTTTCACCAAGGAGAAGGAAGAGGAACTCTACAATAGGATTAAGTCCCGATATGACAGCCAGGTTTCACCATATTATGCTGCGGCCAGGCTCTGGACCGATGCCATCATAGATCCGCTTGAAACTCGTAAATGGATTTCAATGGGAATTGAAGCGGCAAATCATTCACCGCTGGAGAAACCCTTTAATATGGGCGTGCTTCAGGTTTAATTAACCACCAATTTAGCGACAGTCTGCTCAATGTCCTGCTTATCCAGACGCACAACCTTTATGTTCATACGCTGGTTCTTTGAACCGAAATTATCATAAGTCGTAATCTTTACATAAGAAGGCACCTTCTTATTAGATGTCTTGCCGTAATATTTCAAGTTGAATTTCCATTCTCCAAGATCACCTGAGGTCAGGTAGAATTCTTCAAGTCCGAAGCCCTGCTCCTGCTGTTGCATGATCATTTGAGAATTTTCTGCCTGCGTATGAGACCATGTGAAGAAACGGTTTTGTGGATTAACAATATTGACATCGAATTCGGCATCGAGTTCATTCCATTCAAAAACAATTCGCGACCTGTATTTAACGGGGTTAGTAAACTTATTATCTACACCATAAAGATTCAGACTTGAACCGTGTTGAGCGATCAGATTCTTCATCTCATTTCTGACAGTTTTCATTATGCCTGTAAAATCAGAGCTACCAACATTGATATTATTCATGATACGTTGATAGAGGTCCAGTGACTTCTGATATTCTCTCGCATAACTGTAAGCCAGAGCCAAATCCCTATAGGATTGTGATTGCTTTGGTTTAAGTTTGACTATATGCTCAAATGTCTTAACAGCCTTTTTAAAATTTCCATTCTCTTGCTGCTTATAAGCAACAACTCTCAGTGCTTCTGTATCTTCGGATGCAATCTCTATAACATTTGATAAAATGCGGTCTGAAATCAAAGAATTGTTCCAACCTTTAAAGTAATCATGAACATCGATATAGAAGTAAGGTGAATCACCGTGATCTACCCGTTGAACCAGGTAGGTTTTAAATGCATCATTCACCGATTCAGACTTCCTAAGTTCTTCGATGTATGGCTTATTAGGCAAATCACTGATCTCTGATGCATTTCCTGTATACTGACTGGTTGTGCCAAGCGGTATAGCCTCCTCGTCGTCAACTGATTTCGGCCTGGCCCCATTCTTAGTTGTAATAAGCAGTACGCCATTTCGACCTATTGTTCCAAATCTGTTCGTTGCTGCAAGACCTTTTAGATAGGTAATGCTCTCGATCATATCGGGATTGATAATATCATCCTGGTTATAGGCGATGCCTCCAAATCCGGAATCGGTTTGTGCCAAAGGCATTCCATCTAAAACAACCACACCATACTGGTTAAGCAGTATCGACATATTTCTTCCACGGCCCAAAAACTGACTGATATCTGTTTTACCCGATACATCATTTTTCACCTCAAAATTGGAAAACTGACCACTTACGGCTCGCGTAAGATCTGTATCCAGTTCCGAAATATCCTCAGACGATATACTTTCTACTGAATAACCCAGGCTTTTAGTGTCCCTGTCTTCCATCCCAATATTAGAGGTCTCAGTCTCCTCCGCTTCAATTTCTGCAGTAAGCACCACCTCCTCCAGACGCTGATTGATGTCTGCCATGGTAATATTGATTATATCGGCCTGTGAGGCCCTGATACTCACGGTCTTTTTTCCGAGGAAAGAAAAAATAAGAACGTCACCCTCCCGGGCTTCGATACGGTAGGTACCGTCTGATTCACTGGCAACACCATCTCCAGAGGTTTGGTTCACAACACTTACATTAGGAAGATTTCCTTCAGCTCCGGTTATAACTCCACTAATAAAACCATCCTGAACATTGCTCTTGAACAATTCTTTTTTCTCTTTAACCTTAGACTCAAAATCTTTTGGCAGATAAACGAAACGACCTTCAGATTTGTCAGTCACCAATTTAAGATCAGTTGTGTTGGTATTATCTACTGAAGAGATAACGTGAATGGGTTTGGTGGTTGGAGGATCTAATTTGCTCATATTTTCCATACCATCTGTAAAGAGTAAATACTCATCTACATTATCCTTGAACAGAAAATCATAGGCTGAAGCACCGTCATAGATGGTATTCATTAATTCCTGCTTCAAGGACGACCAATTTCCAGCAGTTACTTTAAACTCGTCCTCCTGGATAATCTCATTGCTGAATACAAGTAATTTTACAGAAATATCCTGGTGCTTTTTGAAGTAATTCTCAAGAAACTGGATCTCCCGCTCAATATTTCTGTCCTTCATCGAATAGGAAGCATCCCAATAGACAGCAACAGACTCCTGTGCCATCATGGTCAATGCTGATACAAAAAATATTAAGGTTAGTATGTAATTTTTCATAACGACTATTTTTCAATACCAAACAAGGTACAAAAAATCTCATTTAGAATAATCTGACTAAATCTTAAAAAAGTCTAAAATTTCAGGAGAAACATTGAAGGATAAACGGGATGGAACGCTAGTCACTTTGATCAGGAATCTTTATTGCGCTTTCGTTTTCTCTTCTTCTTTTTTTTCTTGTCTTCCTTGGTTTCTGAGAAGTCCATGTCTTTGAATTGTTCGACCTGGTCCCTGGTGATAATCGTCTCAAGTTCTATGACAAAGAGTTTTTCCCTTGCCTCAATTTTCTTACGCCTTAGATCCTTGGTATTGTCTTCATCGGAAAGAATCACATTATGATCTTCGAAACGTTTGGTCAGGATATTCTTCATAATTTCCTTTTGGAAATCATCCAGGTTAAACGCCGAAACGCATTTCTCTAAAACACGCTGCGTTTCCTCAACCGGATCGGTCAGTTTTATATAGGCAGTATTATCAAACTGCATGGGTGCAGTGTAACCTCTTTGCCCCCTTTGAACCATTGATGGCTGCTGGGCAAATGAATAGGTAGAAAAAATTAAAACTAAACTTAGAATCCCAAATATTCGTTTCATGTTCAAAATCATTAAATTCGGTCTTATTGGATCAAAAATGATGCCGCAATGTACAAAAATCTAACATCAATTTAATTGCCCTGATGTTTCTTTAATCTTGGAATGGTTAGAAGCTTTGTTTGCCGGCCATTCACATAGCGAAAACCTTTTTCTCCCCAGAATCCCGCTTCTTCAAGCATAACCCGAATATCTCTTTTCCATTGTTCAAGGTAAACGGTTGTGTTAAGTTCAATTGCATAGACTGTGTTGGGATACAAAGGATAATCACCGGCTCCCGGAACCCCTTGCTGTGCATCCCACATACCGATGGTCGGTCCAGATGAATGTCCATAGGTTCCAAGAGGATGTGTGTAAATAGACGGCCGAAGTCCCTCTGCCTTTGCCTGGCTCAACGAAGCGGACAGGATATCATTCCCAGAACGACCGGTTTTAAAATTAGAAGTAAATATATCCTGAACTTTGTTTCCTTCAACTAATGCGTTGACCAGAAAATCAGGAGGTGAGGTCTCCCCTGGTTTTAATACATAGGCCAATTCCTGGCAGTCTGTATTCAGTCGTAAATAGGTGATACCAAAATCGCAGTGCAGCAGGTCTCCGGGTAAGATGACCATATCATCAGGTCTGTTAGAAAACGAATAGAGATGATTCCCGAGGACTTCATTGCTTCGCTGCACATCTACAGAAGGATGGAACCAGGTTTCCAGTCCTAAGGCCGTAACCTTATCCCTCATCCACCATTCAACATCAGTAGTTGTTGTTATTCCTGTTGTTATTACTTTTTCTGAAAATGCCTCGGCAATAATATCATGAGTGATGTCTACTAACTGGTTATAGATCACCATTTCGCGCTCGGTTCGGGTTTCGATCCATGCAATAGCCAGGTTTTCAGCCGAAACAACCTTTTTCTCATAGCTTTCAGGGAGAACATCCATAAATTCTTCATAGTCGGTTTTATCGAGTCCGTCTGCAATATTAAAATGGGTTGAATAATTTAAGCCGATAGTTTCAGGATTGCGCTCTTGTATAAGCTGCACCAATCGCTTCCATTGGTTGGGCTCCTTTTCCTTATCCCATGCCGAAATGATATTCTCCCCAAAATTATATCGGGCAACAGCCAGCCTGTCAAGGCTGTTATTTTGTTTATCCCTGTAGAAAAGAATAATCGTTCTACGGCGGGCATTCAACCAGGTTGCGGGAAGCATAGTTTTCAATACAGGATCTTCATTGTACTCTCTGGAAATCAGTATCCACATATCAATTCCGCTGCGGTCCATCAGATCTGGCAGCAGGTTTTCAAATCTATCGGCCAGAATCTCGTCTACTACCCTGGCCCGTTCTTTTTCGGGTAGGATCTGCTGAGCAAAGCTGGAAGACGAAATCAATATAACACTGAAGATAACTTTCAAAAATTTCATAAAGAACTGATTTGCACCTAAGTTAAAAAACTCCCATATAAATTTAATTTATAACAGGAGTTTTTATCCAAAAACGAACAAATAATGTCATTCAAATCATAAGTGCTTAGGGTTTAATTAGTCTTTTATCATATCGATGATCTCCGGTAATAAAGCAAGGGCTGTAATCATTAAAGTATTTCGTTTCTTTTTACGCTTCGCTTTTTTATCATCTTTTTCTACGTCAACCACCTGATTTTCTGCTTTTTGTCCAACACGTATGATTACCACGCTGTTTTCTGCCAAATCATTATAGTGGTCTTCGGCATGCCGATAAGCTAAACTAATACCGTCTTTATAGAAATCGGGAATACTGCCTTTCAGATCTGAAAGGGTATGCAGAATGAGCTCCAGGTTATTCGCTTCTGCAGGTTCCATTGCAATACCATTGAATTTCGAATAGGTTGCAATGGAAATCATGCTCTCATCACTCAATCGTTCAGATATCAACTTAAATCCCTGCTTAAGCATTACCAGGTGCTCTCCATCGAGTTCATCATCATGAACCTGAATCAAATAAGTGATCATCCGCGGTTCGATATCTGATGCTTCATAATTTCGGACAACAAAGGAAATGAGTTCCTCTATATCGACCGACTTAGTTTCAATTTCATAAGGGGCTTCCTGTGCTCTACCCGCTGTTATGCTTAACAGTACGAATAAAATTTTGGCAATCATTTTCATTGGAATTGGATTTAAAGTTTGATTAAAACTATGTCCAATCTTTTCGGTATAAAACCGCCAATGAGCCTGATGGGTTATTTGATGAGTAAAGTAGTTATTTGATCAAGGCGAGGGTATGTTCTCTTGAAACTTTTCTGGTTTCCGTCTCAGCAAAATTCGGAAGGAGGTACACTTGCTTAGGTTTTTCATAGGTATCCAAAACCTCGAAAACAGATTCATCAAAATCGTCTTCTTCTGTCTCAACCACGAGAATAACATGCTCACCCAGGTCCTCATCTGGTTCCGAAGCAATGAAGTATCGACGATTCATCAATGGTGATAATTTTCTTTCAATTTTCTCCGGATGCAGTTTGATACCTCCCGAATTAATGACCGTATCAATGCGCCCGAGCCATTCAAATTGGGTGTCAGAATGCAAATTGACCAGGTCGTTGGTTACAACCGGTACCTCAGACAGGTGATTCGAATTCAGCACCAGACAACCCCTGTCATCTAATGTCACTTTATTTCCTGCAAGACACTGGAAATATTTATCGGATTCACTGGTATGGTGATTTAATTTTTTAACTGCGAAATGACTCGCGGTCTCGGTCATGCCAAAGGTTTCGTATACCACTGTTTTCTTCTCCTGAATATCTTCAATAAGTTTGGTTGGTACCGGACTTCCGCCTACTATGACCAAATTAAAACAATCGAGTCTCGATAATGCATTTCTCAATTGTAAGGGCGTCATCGCACATAAATCGTATGGCTTTATATCTGAAAACAGTACATGATGTGCCGGTGAAGCCGTATCGAGTTCAAGTCCGAGTATCATAGCTCTGACCAGCATCATTTTTCCGGCGATATATCTTGCTGGTAGGCAAAGCAATCCTCGATCTCCTGGTTCCAGGTTAAAATAATCACCTGTATTTATAGCTGAATTCACCAAAACCTGTTTCGGTAAAGTGATAACCTTAGGGTCTCCGGTTGAACCTGATGTTTTAAGTTCAACAGTATCCTTATGGTCCAGCCAGTTTAAAAGAAAATCACCAACCTGAATTTCGTATGGGTCACCTTCTTTAACGAGACTATAGCCAACTTCCTGCAAATCGTCATGGCTGTAATGCATGCCATCAAGTTTGAAGCGATTATGAACTTTATCATATGTTGGAACCATTCCCATGCTTTAAAGGTAAAATTAAGGATTTCTAATGATTAATATCTGTTCCTTTATTAAGTTAGTGTAAAGATTATTCATCAAGTATCCTGTAGTCTTCTTCAATGGGTTTTGTGATTCTTCCAAATAATTTCTCTCCCCAATTCTTCCAATTATAGCGTTTCGCCATGATGAATAATATCAAAGGATAGAAAACTAAAACTGGAACGAGGATATCGATCCATGTATTCTGCGCCTCTTCTGCTGTATACCTGAAGATGGCATCGGTTTGCAAGGCAGACCACTCGGCCGTGACCAACAGTGCAGCCAGCAGATTATTTCCGAAGTGAAATCCAAGAGCAAGTTCCAGGCCTTCGTCCATCAAGGTCATAATTCCCAGAACTAATCCGGTTCCTATATAGAAAACCATGGTTATGTATCCCATTTCAGCCACTTCAGGATTCGCACTGTGCATGACACCAAAAACAATTGATGTGAAGAACAACGGGAACCACCTGTTCTTAACGAGTATCCCAATATGCTGCATAAAATAACCTCTGAAAAGGTATTCTTCCAATCCGATCTGAAAGGGAAACAAGACAATACTGATCAGAAACAGCAGTCCGAATTTCCAGATATTGAACTGAAGGGTTACTGCAGTTGGATCTGCAGCATAGGAAATCCCGAAAAAAGCTACTGTAAATGTTACGACAAGCAGGAATGAGAAAATCACCCTTGACCAGTCGATCTTAGACCGTGAAGTGGTCAACGATACAATACTTCTCTGATGAACATACTTCACAAATACAAAAAGCAATGCGAGCAATACAACAAATGGAAGGAGATTAATAGTTAGGTTTAAATTGGCAGGAATGCTTTTCATAAATTCATAGGCCTGTTCCATCTGTTCGGGAGTGGAAAGCAAATAGACTATAAAATTTATAATGAACATACCTGAGATGACAAGTGCTGTCACGAGAAACATCCATAGTTCGGTTTTCCCTTTGTATGCTTGTTGAATATAATTCATGTGTAGTGCAAGTTAAATTCCCATTCTATTTTGGGTTGGTAGCGCAAGGTACCATTTTTTACAACTAATGGCGATTCGAAATTGTTCGTAAACAATCCACCTGTTCCCAATCCCTGGTGCATGTTTGAATCTCTGAGAAAGGTCCATTGTGAAATGGCATTCAATCCTACATTACTTTCCAAAGCACTGGTAATCCACCAACCAACTCCTTGATTTTCTGCCGTACTAATCCACTCCAGTGTACTTCTGAAACCACCGATCAAACTCGGCTTTAAGATGATATAATCGGGTTTTATCGTTTGTAGCAACTTATCTTTATCCTTTATATGGCTTATACCTATAAGCTCTTCATCCAGGGCTATGGGTAATGGTGATTCTTCACATAAAGAAGCCATAGCTTCAATCTGGTTTTGCCTAATTGGTTGTTCAATGGAATGCAATTCAAGCTCGCTTAATCGCTTTAGCTTTTCCAGGGCCTCGTTTACAGAAAATGCACCATTGGCATCCACTCTTATTTCAATCATTTCAGCAGAAAAATCCTGTCTGAGTGATTTCAGCAGCTGATACTCGGTATCGAAATCAATTGCCCCAATCTTCATTTTGATACAATCGAAACCGGCTTCAATTTTTTCTTTTATCTGCATCGCCATAAATTCCCTTGATCCCATCCAGATGAGGCCATTTATAGGAATGGGCATTTTACCCCTGGTGAAATCTGACGGAAACAGGTTAAACGGACTATCACTTTCCAGGGAACGGAACGCAATTTCCAGTCCGAATTGAATGGATGGAAAATCATATAAGCGACTATAAAGTGAATTCAGTCCATCATTAATATTGTTGCAGGCCCAAGATAGTTTTTGTTCATAACCGGCAACATCGTCCATGCTCAGACCTTTTAGCAAACCACACTCCCCTATTCCTGTCTTACCCTTATCCTCAATAAAGATAAACCAGGTTTCCTTTTTGGTTAGAATGCCACGTGAGGTCCCGCTCGGACGTTTAAAATCAAGAATGTACTTTTTATACCAGGCCTTCATCTACAATTCGAGAGATTCTCCAATACTGAGAAGCATGAGGTCTTTTCCTTTCTCAAAAAACTTTCTTTTGGCCTGATCGTGGTCGATTTCAATGAAACCGAAAGTATCGAAGTGATAGCCCAGGATTTTATCACATTCAATGAAGTCACTTGCAATAATGGCGTCATCAACACCCATTGTAAAATTATCTCCTATGGGCAGGACTGCAATATCAAGACGTGTTTGCATAGGAATGAGCTTCATATCCTGTGTTAGTGCCGTATCGCCGGCGATATAAATGGTTTTATGCTCTCCTTCAATAATAAATCCTCCCGGTTGTCCGCCATAACTTCCATCGGGAAAACCTGAAGTATGGATAGCATTGACATATTTCAGCTTTCCGAAGTCGAAAGTCCAGCTGCCGCCATGATTCATGGGATGTGCGTCCAGTCCTTTCTCCTGATAATGAGTTACGATCTCAAAATTAGAAACAATCTTCGCACCAGTCCGCCTGGCAATGGACTCAGCATCAAGTATATGATCCTGATGTGCGTGAGTCAGTAAAATAAAATCGGCCTTTAGAGAATCAACCTGGATATGGCTTGCTAAGGGATTTCCAGAAATAAAGGGATCGACCAGGATGTGAAATCCACCTACTTCCAACTGCAGGCAGGCATGCCCTAAAAATGTGATTTTCATGTTGTGATGTTTTCTATAAAATTACGAATTAAATCGCATTATATATATGTCCGATTCCAAGAAGAAGGCAAAGGAAAAATGTAGATAGTGCAAGTATTTTTAACTGCGGATCAAGTCGAGCCGGATCTTTGGTTTTGTTAACAACCCTCAAATGCATGATCAGAGGAATATAGGTGATCAGAAACATCAGATTAAATGGCGAAGTATAATATAACAGACCGAATAAAACACCCAATATCATGGCAACAACTATCAATGCAGAATGATAAATCCTGGCTTTAGCCCAGCCTAATTTAACTGCAACTGTGATTTTGTCTGAAGTCTTATCCGACTCCAGATCCCGCATATTATTGAGGTTTAATACACCTACACTTAAAAGCCCAACAATACAAGCCGGTAAAAAAGTAACATGATCGACCTGCTTGGTAAAAAGAAAATATGAGCCTATAACACTTAGAAGTCCGAAAAAGAGGAACACCATCAGGTCTCCCAGTGCCCTGTAGCCATAAGCTGACTGTCCGATCGTATATTTAATCGCGGCATAAACAGCCATTCCACCGAGAACTAAAAAAATCAGGGAGTACACTATATTTTCAATTCCGAAGGCCCTGAAAACCGTTCCTATAACCAGGATGATAACGATCAATATATTGATTCTGATGGCGTGATACATTTGCTTTGGATGGATCTCACCACTTTGAATGGCACGCTCCGGACCAATTCTATCCTCGTTATCGGTTCCCTTCATACCATCACCAAAGTCATTTGCCAGGTTAGATAAAATTTGAAGGCTGATGGTGGTTAATATGGCCAGGATAAAAGTAAGAGTGTCGAAAACACCATTATAAAAGGCCATGAATCCGCCCAGCATAACACCGGAAACAGAAAGTGGCAATGTTCTTAATCGGAAGGCCGATAACCAGGTTTTAAGTCGATTCATTCAAAGGGCTTCAGTGATTAGGGAATCCACTTTTTATCAAAATTGGGTTTGCGTTTTTCAAGAAAGGCATCACGTCCTTCTTTGGCCTCATCTGTCATATAGGCCAGCCTGGTTGCCTCACCGGCAAACACTTGTTGACCCACCATACCATCATCGGTAAGATTCATGGCGAATTTCAACATTTTTATAGAGGTAGGTGACTTTGCCAGGATCTCCTGTGCCCATTCGAAGGCTGTTGATTCGAGTTCCTCATGAGGAACAACCTTGTTAACCATTCCCATTTCATAGGCCTCCTGTGCAGAGTAATCTCGCCCAAGAAAGAAAATCTCACGCGCTTTTTTTTGTCCGACCATCTTGGCCAGGTAGGCCGAACCATATCCACCGTCAAAGCTGGTGACATCAGCATCGGTTTGTTTAAAAATAGCATGTTCTTTACTGGCGAGGGTCAGGTCGCAGACCACATGAAGACTATGTCCTCCACCCACGGCCCAGCCAGGCACCACAGCAATTACAGCCTTAGGCATAAATCTGATCTGTCTTTGGACATCCAGAATATTAAGACGGTGATAACCATCCTGGCCCACATAACCCTGGTGGCCACGTGCTTTCTGATCTCCTCCGGAACAAAAACTCCAGACACCATCCTTTGGTGAAGGCCCTTCGGCGCTCAGCAAAACCACACCGACAGATGTGTCTTCCTGGGCATCATTAAAGGCCTGTTTTAATTCTGAAGTGGTTTGGGGTCTGAATGCATTTCTAACCTCCGGCCTGTTGAATGCTATTCTAGCAACACCATCAAATTTTTTGTAGGTAATGTCTTCAAATTCAATGGCCGTCTTCCAGTTAATTTCCCTCATAGGATCCTGATTCGGATTGATTTCAGCAAAAATAACATTAATTTACTATATTACCGA
>JABDPU010000171.1 GCA_013042625.1 Flavobacteriaceae bacterium
CGGCGTATTCAACTGAGATATACTCGAAGTAATCATGATCTACATGCTGATTGTAAGTGTTGTCGTAAGGGTAGTTAACCAGCTCAACACCACCGTGGAAATTAGCTGCCAGTACGATGTTTCGAGATTCTTCAAACTTCATGAAAGCTTCTGTTTCAGGCTCATAGTGGTTATTCGTGCTTTCGAAATGCAATCGGCTTGTATTTCCACCATTACCATTAATCCTACCGATATTCTGGTTATCAGGATAGTTTCTGTTCAGGTCCTGCCCATTGGCATTGGCGCGTATAGGCGAATCGATCAAATTCGGATCATCACCAGGACCATCACCGGCATCATAAGATCCATCGGGATTGGCATTCGGACAGATAAAGATTTCAAGGTTGTTTACCAGGTTATCAACTTCCGTATCACTTCCGTAGTTAGTCAGAAGGTAGTCGATTAATCTGATCATTAAAGGAAATCCGGCTAACTCATCCCCATGCATGGAAGAACTGTAGAAAAATTCTGGTTCTGCTTCATCAGATGAAACATTATCAGATATTTTCAAAACAAATAACGATCTGCCATTTACGGTGGTTCCGATTGTCTGTAAGGAACAGATAGACGGATAGGTTGTGGCATAGTAATTCATTTTAGCCACATATTCTGTATAAGTTGGGTATGCATCCCATGTCGTATCCCAGGCCTGCGTGCTTTTGGTAGAAGCAGACTTATGGGGATCAAAATTCGGTTTTGAGCTTAGGACTTCAAAGTCCAGTCCGTATTGTAGAAACTTGTTGAAGGTTTCCTGATTGGCATAGGCCTCGACCTCAAGTTTTTTCTGGTCCACATGCTTATGGCTAATGGACAAAAACTGGATCATTTCCTTGAATTGGGCCTGGGTTTCTGCCTTAAACGTAAAATTGACTTCTCCTATTTCGGCAAGTGCTTGCTGTGCTTTCTCAAGGCTGGTACTTTGACTGTAACCAGCTGAAATTGAGACAATAAGAAATAGATAAACGAGTAGAGTTCGGTTCATCAGATTTGGGGTTTAGTTATTTGATGTTCAAAAATCGAAGGCAATATAGGATTTTTTAAGTAGTTTAATCCGTTAAGTGCAAATAAAAACGATGAAATGCACGTTTTGTTAACATTTAAAAACACATATATACCAAAAAATCCCAGATATATTCCGGGATTTTGGGCAAGGGGTCATCTCTAATTATTTGATTATGATATTTTTAAAGAATTGCCTGTTGTTCGTAGTTATATTCAGAATGTATATTCCAGCTGCCAGGTTGCCTACATTGATCCTGTTACTTTTGGTTTCCTTAACCATTTGACCCAGTTGATTGTAGAATTGAACCGTTTCAATACTTTCATTATTGGTCAGTTCAATATTTAAAAGGCTATTGGAAGGCACAGGGTATATTTTCACGTCATTGTTATCCAGATCTGTAGTAGATAATGTTAAGCCCGATTTATGTATGGTAAAATAGTCTGAAATATTTCCGCTGTCATTCAAGAATTTGATCGTTAGGTTTTGTCCATCGCCTCCGTCACTCTCAACCTCCATAACACATGATCCTAATTCATTTATCGAGGCATACATGGCATTATGGTTTAAACTTCCTCCTGAAATTTTACCTGAACTTCCGGCTGTAATATAAACAGCACCTGCCGTATCTGAAGGTAATTTTTCATATGCTCCATCGGCTGTATTTGATTTTCCTGAAAGATGTCCGTTCAATCCAACGGCATGCGTATTCATATCAAAAGTCCCTGAATTACCATAATGACCGTTTATAAAATAGGATCGTTCATATGAATGTGAATGACCGTTTAATACAAGGTCTACACCGTTTGCTTCCAGAATAGGAAGGAAATTATTCCGCATGTTGATCAGCTGAGATTCGGTATCCGAATCATGTGATCCCTTTGTATATGCAGGATGATGGAATAATGCCACGATCCAGTCCTGGTTGGTATTCTGAATATCGGCGGTGCACCAGGCTATCTGGTTTGTGTCGGTACTCATGGTATAGGACTCCAGAACGATAAAGTGAATATTGGCGTAATCAAATGAATAATAGGCTTCTGTACCTGAGGCGGTGCCCCCAACTTCTGCTGCCTTTGGGAAGGTGAACATATCGTAATATGGTCCGGACTGGGTACTCGAATTGGCTGAATAGCCATCATGATTTCCTAATGTAGACCAGGCCACAGACTTTTTTAGCATCTCATCGTATATATCATAGAACGCATTCTGATATTCGGTGTCGGTACCACTATTATATGCGTTGTCACCCAGGAAGAGCATAAAATCGGTTTGTCCTGGATTTTGAGTTACCGTGGCTACATAGCTGTAATACTGGTCACGAACATTTCTTTGGTTTTGATTCGCGGTTCCGGGATCTCCTAAAATCCATGCTCTGACGAACTGTTCAGATCCAATAACAGGAGCTGTTTTGACATACATATTTATGCTTTTGGCCTCAATTGAACCGGATAGATCCTCAATTTCATAATAGTAGGTGGTGTTTGAACTCAGTCCGGATAGCGTGATTTCATGATCGATCTTTGGGGTTAACTCCGAAGCTTGTAAATGTAAATTATTAAAATCGGTACCATAATTAATTACGGTTTCGGTGGAAGTGTTGGTTCGGTATCGAATTGTAACCTGATCAGATGTACCCATTTGAAGGTATGGTCCACGTGTTAAAGCGGCTGGAATCGCTGCATAACCGGTCATTCTGAAATCAAAACTAATATCAGAACTGGTTGCGCTTCTCTGATGAATCTCAACTGCAATGGTATTTGATCCTGTAACCAGGTTACTGCTGATGGTATTGGATATCCAGGTCGATTCGGAAGAACCGCCAACCGTTGAAGACGCCCAGGTCCCATAGTTTATTGCCCCTGAAGGCATATTGTCTCTCCAAACTTCTGTTCCATTTATATAGACCACCATGCCGTCATCACGGATAGCCTCTAAAACCAGATCGTTGTATAGCGTATGATCGGCAATGTTAATGGTTTTTCTGAAATAACCTACCTCTGTAGAATTACTAATCGTTGTTGTTTCATCGCCGTCACCATATCCCAATTGAGCCATACCATTTGGCCATGACGCATCATTATAATCGGTTTCGGTCCAGGTATCACCTTGTCCGTCGTCAGAC
>JABDPU010000172.1 GCA_013042625.1 Flavobacteriaceae bacterium
CTTAAAACTCCAATTACTGAACTTCATCGCCAGCATTTTTAGGCGTGCATTCATTAGTATGCAGCTGGCCAGGGTAATTCCTAACAAAAACCATCGATTCAGGATCAATCCATTCATCAAATCGTTATTCTGGTACTCGAGAATCAACGGAAATGAAATAATTAATAATGCATTAGCCGGAGTTGGGATCCCATAGAAATGATTGGTCTGGTCTGTAGATACATTGAACTTTGCCAGTCGATAGGCCGCTGCCAGCACAATAAAAAGTCCGAAAAATGGTATTATGGCATCCATGGAAAAATCGAAACCCGTTTTAACAGATGCGGAAATGCTCCAGTCAGGACCCGAAAGCTTCAGAAGTTTAAACATCACAATTCCGGGAACAAGACCACTTGTCACCACATCAGCCAGAGAGTCAAGATGAAGTCCCAATTCACTCCTGGCATCGAGGATTTTAGCCAGGAAACCATCCAAATAATCGAATAGAATCCCAAGCAAAACAAAAAAAGCTGCGATATGAAGTTCACCATTCATGGCAAATACCACTGCAATGCATCCTGACAGCAGATTTAAAAGGGTGACTAAATTGGGAATATGTTTTTTCAAATACGGGTTAATTATTGACTTGGTAAAAATAAAAAACTATTTAAGTCCATCAGGAAATTAAAACATTATCTGCAAACATTAAGAAACAATTGTATTGAAATTTATTATGCATCTTTGCAGTAATCAGGCTGCTAAGCTAGTTTTCTCCAAATGAAAGAGTAAAATTTTATACTTGTGAATGACTTAAACCATTAATGTAATAATGTGTGGATTTCTTGTTGAATATTGTTTTCAGGATCAAGACTTATCAAAGGATTCTTCCTTTGAAGTGCTCTTGGCAATGTCTAAAAGAAGAGGGCCTGATCATACCGATGTCCAATCCGGTACATTTTATAAACTTGGGTTCAACAGATTATCCATTTTAGATTTAAGTGAGAAAGGTAATCAACCCATTTATAGTCCGTGTGAACGTTATCATGTTGTCTACAATGGTGAGGTATATAATTTTAAAGAGCTTTCCCAAGAATTTAATTTACAGGATCTTCGGTCCACTTCCGACACGGAAGTAATTGTTCAACTCTTTGACAAAATTGGTATTGTTGAGACACTCAATAAATTGAACGGGATGTTCGCCATTTCGGTAATTGATGTTGTGGATGAAACCTTATATATGGCACGTGATTTTGCCGGTATAAAACCTTTTTATTACGGATTTACAACTTACGGATTGGTAGGTGCCTCACAATTTGATCAGATCTTCAAACATGAATGGTTTAAAAATGACCTTCATTTAAGACCTGAAATTATGAAGGAATATTTTGCTTTTGGATATCAGCAAGCCCCAAATACTATATATAGAGGTATTTTTCAGTTAAATCCCGGGGAACTATTAAAATTTGATCGAAACGGGAAATCTGAAAGAATATATTTAACCAACTTTTCATTGGAAAATGATAATGGAATTGATCAAAACATAGAGTCGGTACAAAAGCCTATTAAAAAGGCATTAAAGTCAGCAATCAACAGGCAATTACGAAGTGATGTCCCATTAGCAACCTTTCTTAGTGGGGGAATTGATAGTCCGTTGATAACAGCAATAGCATCAGAAACTCGTCACGATCTGAATGCTTTCACGGTTAGTGTAAAGAATGAGCGCTTAAATGAGGTTGAAGATGCTTCAAATTATGCCAGTCATCTTGGAATAAAACATATTATTAAAGAATTTAATGAAGATGACCTCTTTTCGACTATTGACCAACATTTTGATGGATTACCCGAACCATTCGGAGACTACTCCAGCATCCCGACCTATCTCATTTCTAAAATGGCCCGTAAAAAACACACGGTTATGCTCTCTGGTGACGGAGGTGATGAGTTGTTCTTTGGTTATCCCAGAATGCTTGATGCTCTGAATAAACGCAATTGGTTTAAGGTCCCTTTTGTGATCAGAAAACTTTTAATCCCATTATTGATTAGATTGAAGTTGGTTGGCTCATGGGCACCATATCACCATAAATCAATTGGAGAATATATTCGTTCGAAACATTGTCATATTTCGACGTCAAAATTAAACGAAATTTTTCCTCAAACTTCCTTTTCTGAAGACTGTCGTAAATTATATACTTTCAATTTACCTTTTACGAAGCGAAATTTGCTTGAATGGATGAGATACTGTGAATTTCAAGGGCATTTGCAACGTGTACTTACCAAGGTTGACCGTATGAGTATGGCTAATAGTCTGGAGGTTCGTATCCCTTTCTTGGATGGTGAAATTATGAATTTAATTAAAACTCATGTTCCTGAAGAATTTGATGAAAATGAGCACTTAAAATTTATTCTGAAAGAACTAATGTCTGAATACTATCCAAAATCAATCGTTCAAAACAAAAAGAAAGGATTTTCTGTTCCTATTAATGATTGGCTCCGGAATGAATTAAAACCTGACCTGACCAACCTTGTCTTAAATAGCCCAATCTATGGTGAAGAATATATGAATGTGAATGCAATCAAAAATCATGTTAAGGCTTTTATCCATGGCGAACATCACTCAGGGTGGGGAGTTTGGATAATATATGCATGGCAAAAATGGGCCTTTAAAAATAATTTTTTAGTATACGAAGATTTCAGTTGACACCTTATATCTGAAATCAAGATTAAGTATTCTATCGTCCATTTGTCAAATAACGGATACGGACAATAAAAAATAGGGCAATATCCATTCAATTTTGAAGTTTATTAGGTTGAAAATAATGTGCATCTTTGTAAAAATTTTGCATTTGAAAAAGCATTTACCCTTACTGCTATTTGTTTGCAGCACCCTGATCTTTGCCCAAACCACCAGGAAATATTCAAATGAATTCATGAATATAGGGGTGGATGCAGCGGCTTTGGGTATGGCTAATGCCGTTGTTGCCCATAGTGGTGACGTCAACTCGGGATATTGGAATCCCGCGGGTTTAGTGCAGCTGGAAGACAACCAGCTGGCTTTGATGCATTCCAGTTATTTTGCCAATATTGCCAACTACAATTATGCGGCATATGCCATGCCGTTGGATGAGCGCAGTGCCGTTGGGATTTCCCTGATTCGTTTTGGCGTGGATGACATCCTGGATACAACTCAACTTATCGATGAACAGGGTAATATCAATTATGACAATATTAATTTGTTTTCGGCGGCTGATTATGGCCTGACCGTTTCCTATTCCCGGCGTTTACCGGTTCCCGGACTAAACTACGGTGTCAATGCCAAGATCATTAGACGGGTTATTGGAGACTTTGCATCTTCCTGGGGATTTGGGTTGGACCTTGGTGTACAGTTTCACACAAAAAACAGCTGGTTTTTCGGGTTTATGGCTCGCGATATTACAACTACATTCAATGCCTGGGCCATTGACGAGGATAAATTATCGGATATTCAGAATGCTGTCGACGGACAGAACCAGGAAGCACCGGAAGGAACAGAGCTTACCCTTCCAAAAATTCAGTTGGGGATGGCGAAGGTCTGGGAAATCAATTATGATTATATCCTTAGGGCCGAATTAGACCTGATTATGCGATTTGAGGAGAATAACGATTTGATCTCAACGTCCTTTGTCAGTATCAACCCGGCCTTTGGTTTTGAATTCGGATATACCGACATGGTTTTTCTCCGCGGTGGTATGGGAAATTTCCAAAACGAATTGCAAATCGATAATACGGAACGAATGAGTTTTCAACCGAGTTTTGGTGTCGGATTCAAGTACAGGGGAATCCAGGTCGATTATGCATTTACAGATATAGGGGATCAAAGTGCAGCCTTGTATTCCAATGTATTTTCTCTAAAATTGGATTTTAGTATTTTTAGGTAATTCTTAATGCGTCAATATGCGGATAGCTTTACTTTTTCTTTTAATAATAGTTAGTCCGTCACAGACATTTTCACAGCCCGGCAGCCTTTCTCAGCAAGCGGAAATCAGTATTCTAACTGTTGGTCCAGGTAAAATGCTTAACGATGCTTTTGGGCATAATGGTATCCGAATAAATGATCCTGGCAGAAATCTCGATATTGTTTTTAATTATGGGGTATATGATTTCAACGCACCTAATTTTTACCTGAAGTTTGCCCAGGGTAAGTTGAATTATATGATTGGAGCGAACAGATACCCAGATTTTTATCAATTATATACATACCAGAATCGAACAATTCAGGAGCAGGTATTAAACTTAAGCCCCGAAGAAAAACAGAATTTATACAATTTTCTGCTTAACAATTACGAGCCCAAAAATCGGTATTACCTCTACGATTTTTTCTATGATAACTGTGCGACTAAAATGCGCGATGTGCTTGAGGCCAATGTTAAGCAGGTTATATTTAAAGTTCCTGAAAACTTAGAGCAAAAAACATTCAGGGAGTTAATACATGAACATGTTGGCCGAAATTCCTGGGGTAGCTTCGGAATTGACCTGGCCCTGGGCTCAGTTATTGACAGGAATGCCACGCCCGATCAATATATGTTTCTTCCAAAATACATCTATGAATTCTTTGAAGTTGCTGAGCGATCTGACGGAACGAACATTGCCACGGATAATCGTTTGGTTTTTGAAGCCAGACCGGAAAAAACAGGCCTTGGTTTAGTGTTTAGTCCATTAGTGATTCTATCTATTTTGTCATTAATAGTAATTTACCTGACCATAAAAGACTGGAAAAGCGGGAATCGCAGGAAATGGATTGACGGGACTATTTTTACTATTACAGGATTTGCCGGAGTTGTTCTTTTACTCCTTTGGTTCGCGACAGATCATACGGCCACTGCCAACAATTACAACCTATTATGGGCCTTTCCCCTGAACCTTATATTTCTGAGATTAATTCTTAAATCAGAACCTCCGTCATGGTTCAGGCGGTACATCAAATTTCTGTTGATCCTTTTAGCGCTGATGGTCTTTCATTGGATTTCGGGAGTACAGATCTAT
>JABDPU010000175.1 GCA_013042625.1 Flavobacteriaceae bacterium
GTCGTTTTTTCAATGCCTTCTACTGTATTGGAAATCAGGTCGGGCGCTATAACAAGGAATCCTTTTCCCGCCAGTTCATCGGCAAATTCACGTGCCCAGTCATTCAAGCCCCTGTTCTCATGAATAACGATAACACTTTTGGTGGGGCCACTGCTTTCCGGGTAAACCACGAAGGCCTTGCAAATTGTACCATCAACACGTTCGAGGTCAATCCACTCATGATGTCGAACTGAATCAGATAATTGATCGGAAGCCGAAGATTCAGTCGATTTGTCATTTTTACAATTAGTAAATATCAACAGGGCAGTTGCCAGGAGGAATAAAGTCTTTTTCATATCTGTTTTTATTAATTTCTGAATGTACCACTCGGAAAAACTACTATGCTTTCATGGCCAGAATCATTCACGGCGGCTATTCCGAAGAAAAAATTATCGATAACAACACCCTCAATGGTGAATTCATTGACATCACCCACATACCTGCTATGGTCCCAGGTAGGAGAGGTGGTGTCACGCCAATAGATCTTATAACCCGTGGCACCTTCACTTGATTCCCATTTGAATTTCACAGAGGGTTCTACAATACCGCCGATTTCCACATTTTTTGGTGGAGGCGGAGCAGAGGCCAGGCTCGCCAGGTTAATAGCGTTTACAGCAGTCAGCTTTTTTGCATAATCAAAATTTACATGTTCGAAGGTGTCACCATAGGCAATGCCATCTTCAATCCGGATATCCTGGTGCTGCTGCGTGTAATTTTCATGGGCTTCCATTATCCTTATTCCAGCGAATCCCTGGTCATTAAAAGGCCTGTGATGACCACCACGGCCAAAACGATCCAGTCGATAGACCATCATAGGATTCATTTCAGGCATATAGGTTTTGGTGGTTTTATGTACATATCGGGCCAACTGTCGTGAAATACCATCAACTTCTCCACCATAAAAACGCCTCCGGTTACGCTGGCGCTCTGTTTCCGTTGGTGGCACAGGTTCTGAAAATATGCGGAAGGTCCTGTTATCAATCACTCCATCAACGCCTTTGATATTACCAATCATGTCGTTATTCAAAATTCCAATGATGTCCCAGCCTTGTTCTTTTGCATAGGCTGCAAGGCCTTTTCCGCCATAAAGTCCCTGTTCCTCACCCGATAGTCCGGTATAGATTATGCTGCTTTCAAACTGGTATTTGCTCAATACGCGCGCAGCTTCAATGGCTCCGGCCATACCTGAGGCGTTGTCATTGGCTCCGGGAGAGTCTGAAGTATAATCGGTTGGATCAGACACACGGGAATCGATATCACCACTCATGATGATAAACCGGTTTGGATATTTTGTGCCTCTTTGAATGGCAACCACATTAACAATCCAAACGTCCTTAACTATACGAGAGCCATCACCCTTGGGCACAAAATTCTTCTGATAGAAGACCTCGAGGCAGTTATTGCAATCGGCTGATATTTTATCGAATTCGGCTTTAATCCATCTCCTGGCGGCTCCGATGCCCCTCGTTTCCGAAAGGGTATCGCTCAGCGTATGTCGAGTGCCAAAATCGGCCAGTGTTTTTACGTCGCTTCTCAGGTTTTCCGCGGAAACGGCCTCGATAATATCATAAATTTTTAAATCGGTTTGAGCACCTGCGAGACTTACGAACAGGGCTATTAAAAGTATTGGAATTGATCTCATATTAATTTTTAGAATATTCAATTTTAAGCGTGCTCACCTGACCATCGTTTTCAAGATCGACAAGCACATCCATTCGGTTTTCATTTACATTGATAAAGGTCATGCCTTCAAATTCCACCTTGTTTTTATAAACAGCAATGAGGGGCCAGTCAATGGTTTCGTTTTTGGTTTCCCAGCCGGTCAAGTCGTTGTTAAAGTGTTTTAGCTGAAGGATCAATGTATTCTCAAGTTGACGGATAATCTCAATCTCATAAAACATAACTTTTCCGTCCTTTATAACCCTGAAACTAGCCATCATCGAATCACCCATAGGCTCGCTCCAGTTCTCCTCAACAATTCCGCCAAAGGCCTTTCCTGTCCAATTTCCGGCAATCCAGCTTATATTTTCCAGTTTGGGTTCCAGTTTTTTATCCTCTTGAGCAAGACAGGAAGATATACCGATAAGTAGCGATATTAAAAGTAATCTCATAGTTTATTGAATAAAGGTAACCTTCTTGATCAGTCCGTCCTCAACCTCGTAAATAGCCACTGCCTTATATAGCTGACCATTTATAGTGACATGTTCTTCATCTATAACTTTATTTCCCAAAACGATTCTTTTCTGAATGACGGCTTTTAAATCTGGTGTGCGTTTAAAAAACTCATCATAGCTCTGCCGCATAGCCGTTTTTCCGTCAGTTCTGAGTTCCTCGGGGTAATTATAGAGTTTAATATCGTCGGCATAAGTGGCCATAAAGGCATCGATATCCCTCTTATTATAGGCCTCGAGCTGAATTTGGACAATGTTCTCCACTTCTTCAGAAATAGTGCCGGTGTTCTCCTCCTTATCACTTTCTGAATCATCTTCCTTAGTAAGTACCCCTTCACCAACAACAGCCAGTTTAGTTCCATCGGGACTAACGGTCAGGCGCGAAATTTTTGAGATATTATATTCTTTTAGTGACAGCCTCTCAATCCAGTCGACATCGGTTCCGGGTTTATAGGTATATAAGAGATCATCATAGGCCATTAGGATGGTTCCATCCGGCAGCCAGCACATATCTTCCTGCTGAGGTAAGGTTCCCATGATGCCTTTGGTGGCTCCTGAAATAGGATCTACAGATTTGATTTCCCAGAGATTGTCATCCTCTTTAGAGATATAGCTTATTAAATCCGTATCCGGTATTTTATGCAATGATCGACCAACTTTTTTCTGGAATTTGTAGTGTTTATTTTCATTAAAATAATAGGTTATCAGAGACAAGCTCCCTTCATCCAGGATGGAGGCGACCAGCACATCCTTATTAAACCAGCAATGATAACCTACAACCGGATCGTCAAAAAGTAAATCGGACTCACCATTCGACAGATTATATTTCATGAGTTGCTGTTTGCCATCTTTATCCAGTCTGATTGCGGAAACCGCATTTTCTCCCGGGATTTTAATTGGTGAATATTCACTGCCTTCAGTAAAATTGATCCATATTTTAGAACCATAATTAACATCATACCTGGCAATATCGGTCTGATCCTTTCTGGTTGATGAAAACAGGACTGTATTATTATTGAGAAATGAGGGCTGGTTATCATAACCGTCATTATTGCTGATGTTTCTATAATTACTGAGTTCAAACTGCCCGTTGGAGGAACTCAAATCGAATAGGAAGACTTCAGTATTCGACTGAGACATGACAAAATATGGCAAAAGGAGTATAAAAATAAGTCTCGTCATAAGGATTAAAAAATTTCAGCTTAAATATAAGGATTCATTCCAAGAAAAATAGAGGTTAATACAATCAGATTTCATTCAAGGAATTTGTCTATAATTATTCTATCAAAGATTAAGTCGGAAGCCTTAATTAACCGCTCTATTGGGGCACCAGACCGGGATTTTCATCATTTAATCTAACCAATGTGACCGAATTCTTACCCTCGTGTCTAAATAATTGGAAATGATCCAAAACACAGTGCTAACCCTCTACAGCACTGATAATCAAATAAATAAAGATAATTTTAACAGCTAAATCTGTTGCCATGTCATTTGTCGATGAAAGGAACAATTAGTCGGAATAGACTTATTTATAACGAATAATATACCAGTTCATCGACGAAGTTTCATATCCCTCAGGTACTGGAATAATTTTACGCCGTTAATTAGTTCCCCAAACTATTAATAACCTACTTATGAGAATTAACAACTACCTAGGATTACTTGCCGTATTGTTGGTGTTCTTCACCTCTCAAACAATGCGTTCTCAAGTTGATTATTCCTCAACTAATTTCAATATCGAATTAAAGGATGCTGCTTTTACTAAGTCAGCAAATCTTCCGGTACGTATAAATACTATTTTAGATGAATTCTGGATTGTTTCTGAAGAACAGCAGCAAAACGGATTTGTTAATTTGATATTTGACCTGAGTCAGTCTTCAGTCAATTTAGAAGATAACGTACAACTAATTGTTTCAGAGAACCCTGAATTCTCTAATTATATGAATTTTCCGGGTGAACTGAACACACAGGCGCAAACACTCACCTTTAGTAATATTGATCTCGGTTCAAACCAGGTATACAGCTTAGCTTATGTAAATGAATTAAACGGTGAAAATCAAATCGATTTTAATGGTATTGATCGATACATAGCCCTGGATAAATCTTTTGATTTACATTCGGAATTTACTGTATCAGCATGGGTTAAAATAGGTGAATTAAAAGAAATGGCAATTTTGGCCAAGCGTGATAATGTTCAGGATAAAGGAATATTTATTGGCTTAAATCAGACCGGACAAATAAAATTAGAATTTACAGATCAATCTGTCCAACAGATGATTTCAAATACCGTCCTGCCTTTGAACAAATGGCATAATATTTCAATTGTCTATAAAGATGGCAATGCGACGATTCTTATCGACGGTATGTTGGATTCGATTCAGGAGATTAATAGTCCTGGATTAAACTCGGTTCAAGTACTTTTAGGTGCTTCCGGAGAACAGTCTGTTGATCATTTTTTTAATGGTTCGATGGATGATATCAGGATATGGAATCGCGCCCTTGATGCTCAGGAACTGGCCTTTTTTATGAACCAGGAAATAATCCAGGTAAATGGTATGGTTAATGGATCGATCACCAGTTCTCACATTAATTCGGATACATCCCTGATTCCATGGACAGACCTAAATGCATATTTCTCACTTAACAGAATTAGCGGAAACTGCCTGGTGAATCATTCGGAAAACCTGAAACATGGACAGCTTTTTAATTTCCCCAATTCATCACTTCATACTCAAACGGCACCCATGCCTTATAAAACTATATCAGATGGAAACTGGGATGATGTACAGACCTGGTTGAATGGAAACTCCATATCGATTCCCGCTTCGGAATCTATTGTAGATATGTCTACACGAGTAGGATGGAATATTGTACAAATTGATCATAATGTTACAATTAATAACAATAACGAACTTAGAAATTTGTCGGCCCTTATGATCAATGGATCGAAACTGACTGTTACCGGATCGAATGCGACTAGTACAGGAATGGGACTTGAAATATCAAATTATTTGAAGCTTGATGGCGTTATCGACCTTGAAGGAGAAAGCCAGTTGATTCAGCCAAAGGGTAGTGTTCTTGACCCTGCTTCAACCGGAACTATTGAGCGCGATCAGCAAGGTACCGCCGATAATTATACCTATAACTATTGGTCATCGCCAGTTGGCAGTGTAAATGCGGCAACCAATAACAACCCTTACACCTTACCACAGGTCATGCATGACGGTTCACAGGATATTACTTGGTTAACTTCAGGATACGACGGTTCTGCAGGATCTCCTGTAAGCATAGCCGACTACTGGATATGGAAATTTGCGAATCAACCCGGTGGTAATTATTCGGGATGGCAACATATAAGAAGCACCGGAATGGTGAATGTTGGTGAAGGTTATACCATGAAAGGCCCGGGCAGCGGAACAATAAATGACCAACAAAACTATGTATTTAAGGGAAAGCCAAACAATGGAACCATTGCACTAACCATTCACAGTGACAATGAATACCTGATCGGTAACCCATATCCATCTGCAATCGACGCCAAACAATTTATATTGGATAATTCTCCTTTGAGCGGGGACTTGGGATCAACGACAGGAACGCTGTTCTTTTGGGAGCATTATGGAGCCGGAACACATTCGTATTCTGAATACCAGGGCGGATATGCCGTTTATAATCTTTCCGGTGGATTACCGGCAGCGAGGTACATTCCTGCTGGCAGTACTAATGAAGTTTCAGTGGGTGAGAATACCCCGGGACCTTATATTCCGGTCGGACAAGGTTTCTTTGTAATTGGCAAGAACAACGGACAAATAGAATTCAACAATGGTCAGCGTATATTCAAACCTGAATCTGATGAATCGGTATTTCTAAAATCAACGGATAATACAATTGAAGAGGTGGATAACAGGCCTAAGATCAGGCTTGGATTTGATTCAGTTAATGGTGTTCAGAGAGAAATATTGATCACCCAGGATACCAATGCTACAACAGGAATTGATTTCGGTTACGATGCACAATTGTATGAAGATCAGATCGATGATATGTATTGGTTGATAGCTGATGGTAAACATGTTATACAGGGAATAGATATGATTAATGCCGATACAGTTCTGCCACTTGGCGTTCACACACAAACCGATGGTATCAATGCTATTTCAATTAACAGTCTTGAGAATTTTGATGAAAACCTAGATATCTTCTTACATGATAAGGTTTTGAATGTTTTTCATGATCTTGGTCAATCGGCCTATACAGTAACGCTTGATGCCGGCGCCATTCTTGACCGATTTGAACTAACCTTTAAAGTGAAGTCCACACTTAGCCTTGAAGATGAAACCATCAACCAACTGGATATTCGATACGATAATAGTAACAGCATGATTGTTATCAAGAATCCGAATCAGGTCGATATTAATTCAGTCACATTTTACAATATGCTCGGACAACCGGTATTCAATAATTCTGAAATTGGTTTGGCCGATAATCTAAAATATAAGGTTAACAATTTAAGCACTGGTGCTTACATTGTAGCCGTCAGTACACCAAGGGGAAAAGAGACAAGAACTGTCCTAGTTAAGTAGTTGATTAGTCTTGAATGAAAAAAGCCATTTTCAATATGAAAATGGCTTTTTTTTTATAAATCTATAGGTTAAAATTAAAAACAATATTTGTTTTCTTCTTTAACCTTTTCCGCTATTGTGTTTCGCAATTTAACCACATTCGGATAATTTGAATACTTGGTAAATCGCTTCAATCCCATGAGCATCATTTTCTGTTCATCACCTTCTGAAAACGAAATTATACCTTCACGGCCATTCTTATTAATGATCTCCGTGGCATTATAAAGATAGAGTTTAGCCATCGCAATTTGTTCCTTCTGATTCTCTTCACCAAATCGCCTGGCATTCTTCTCGGCTCTTAATATCGCAGATTCTGCCATGTATATTTCAATTAAGATATTAGATGCCGCTAATAAAAGTTGTTGATGTTCTTCCAGTTGCGGACCAAATTTTTGAACCGCTGCACCGGCAACCATCAGGAATACTTTTTTAAGTCTGGCGATCAAATCCTTTTCTTCGGAAAACAATTCAGAATAATCGGGAGTATCGAAAGATGGAATACCCATTAATTCATCTGCCACCTTTGTAGCCGGGCCAATTAGGTCGACATGGCCTTTCATCGCTTTTTTAACCAACATCCCAACACTCAGTATTCTGTTTATCTCATTGGTACCCTCGTAAATCCTTGTAATTCGGGCATCTCGCCAGGCAGCTTCCAAGGGTGTCTCTTCAGAGAAGCCCATTCCGCCAAAAATTTGAATGCCTTCGTCAGAGCAATTTTGAACGTCTTCGGAAACGGCTACTTTCAAGATTGAACATTCAATAGCATATTCCTCAACACCTTTTAATTCGGCTTCCTGGTGTGAATTGCCAGATGCCAGTCGTATTGCTATACGATCTTCAATATTTTTAGCTGCACGATAGCTGGCCGACTCACAAGCATAAGCATTGGTTGCCATTTCAGCCAGTTTCGATTTAATCGCACCGAATTCGGCAATTGGTGTTTTAAACTGTTTACGCTCATTAGCATATTGTACGGCGGTTGTTGTGATTCGTCGTTGAGAATCCAAACAAGCAGCAGCCAATTTAATTCGACCCACATTAAGGGCATTCATGGCAATCTTAAAACCCTGACCGCGATCACCCAGCATATTTTCAACAGGGACCATACAGTCGTTAAAGAATACCTGCCGGGTAGAGGAGGCCCTGATTCCTAGTTTGTGTTCCTCTTCTCCAAGCGTAATACCATTTTTCGGATCGTTTTCCACGATAAATCCAGTGATATACTTATCGTCTTCAATCCTGGCAAATACGATGAACAGGCTGCAGAAACCGGCATTCGAAATCCACATTTTCTGGCCGTTGATCTTGTAATGCTTACCGTCTTCTGTGAGTTCGGCCGTTGTTTTACCTGAATTCGCATCACTACCTGCTCCGGGCTCGGTAAGGCAATACGCTCCAAACCATTCTCCGGTAGCCAGTTTCGGCACATACTTCAATTTTTGTTCTTCTGTACCATAAAGGGTAATCGGCATGGTACCGATTCCTGTATGAGCACCGAATGCCGTACTGAATGAACCTGTTCCGCTGGATATGTAATCACAAACCAGCATGGTTGAAACAAAGCCCATACCAAGTCCGCCATAAGCTTCCGGTACTGCAACGCCCAGGAATCCAAGTTCACCAGCCTTTCTCATACAAGCTTCGGTAAATGCATAGTCCTTGGCTTCAAATCGCTCTCTGTGAGCAATAATTTCCCGATCATTGAATTCAATGACCGCATCCTTCATCATTTGCTGTTCTTCATTAAAATCTTCTGGGGTAAATACCTCTTCACAAGGGGTTTCTTTTACAATGAATTGTCCGCCTCGCAGTATTTCTTTTTCTAAAGCTTCCATCGTTTATATTGTTAAGTTCTTTTAATTTAAAAATTCATAAATACCAGCTGCTCCCTGGCCAGTTCCAACACACATGGTAACCATACCATACTTACCTTTCATGTCGCGTTTTCTCATCTCATCAAATAATTGGACCGAGAGTTTTGCACCGGTACATCCAAGGGGATGCCCTAATGAAATGGCCCCACCATTTACATTGATGATATCATTATTCAGGCCTAATTCACGAATAACAGCCAGGGACTGAGAGGCAAAAGCCTCATTTAGTTCGATTAGATCGATGTCTTTAAGGTCAAGTCCTGCCTGTTTTAAAGCTTTCGGAACGGCTTTTACGGGACCAATTCCCATTATGCGCGGTTCTACACCGGCTGCGGCATAATTAACCAGCCTGGCAATGGGTTCAAGATTGAGTTCTTTAACCATTTCCTCACTCATTACAAGCACGAAGGCTGCCCCATCACTCATCTGGGAGGAATTCCCGGCTGTTACGCTTCCACCTGCGGCAAAAACTGGTCTCAATCGAGCCAGCGCATCCTTATTGGTATCTTTTCTTGGACCTTCGTCTTTGCTAACTGTATAGGATTTAGATGCCTTCTTGCCGTTTTCATCGATATATATATGTTCAACATCTATAGGAACAATCTGGTCTTCAAATCGATTTTCTTCCTGGGCTTTAAGTGCCTTCATATGAGAGTTGAAAGCAAATTCGTCCTGATCTTCCCTGGAAACTTTAAACTGTTTGGCAACAGCCTCTGCTGTAAGTCCCATTCCCCAGTAGTAATCTTCATTTCCGTTTTTGGCTAATTCATAATCTGGGGTTGGCTTATATCCACCCATTGGGATAAAGCTCATGCTTTCTGCTCCGCCTGCAATGATACAATCGGCCATACCGGCCTGGATTTTTGCCGTGGCGATACCAATGGTTTCTAATCCGGAGGCACAATAACGATTCACTGTCATCCCGGGTACGTCTTCAATCTTGAGCCCCATAAGTGAGATCAAACGGCCCACATTCAGGCCCTGCTCGGCTTCAGGCATAGCATTTCCAACGATTACATCATCAATTCGTGATTTGTCTAATTCCGGGACTTGAGCCATCATATGCTCAATAGTTTCAGCAGCCAGTTCATCCGGTCTTTTAAACCTGAAAAGTCCTCTTGGGGCTTTGCCAACGGCAGTTCTGTATCCTTTGACTATATATGCTGTTTTCATCTTAGTTTCTTAATGGTTTACCTGTTTTTAACATATGCTGAATGCGCTCAAGTGTTTTGCGCTCAGTACAAAGGCTTAAGAAGGCCTCTCGTTCCAGATCGAGAAGGTAGCGTTCACTAACCCTGGTAGGTTCAGAAAGGTCCCCACCGGCCATGACATAGGCCAGTTTGTTCGCGATCTTCTTATCATGTTCTGATATATAATGTCCGGCTTCCATGGAATCGGTTCCAACGAGGAACATACCAAGAGCCTGCTTTCCCAGTACTTTTACGTCTGTCCTTTGAATAGGCTGGGTATAACCCTGTTCTGCCAATAATTTAGCATAGGCTTTAGCTGTGGCGATCTGTCGTTCTTTATTCACAACGACGACATCCTTTCCTTTCTGAAGCACACCAAAATCAAAAGCCTCATAGGCAGAGGTCGCTACTTTAGCCATTCCAATGGCGAGGAAATACTCTTGTAGCACGTTGAGCTCAACATCATTTTTATGATAGGTGTCTGATGCTCTCAGGGTCATTTCTTTCGATCCGCCCCCTCCGGGAATTACACCAACACCAAATTCAACCAGTCCGATGTACGTTTCTGCTGCAGCAACAACCTTATCGGCATGCATCGATAGTTCGCAGCCACCGCCCAGGGTCATACCATGTGGTGCGGCAACTGTTGGTATTGAAGAATAGCGCATCCTCATCATAGTATCCTGGAAATACTTAATGGCCATATTCAATTCATCGTATTCCTGTTCCACAGCCATCATAAATATCATACCGATATTAGCTCCTACAGAGAAATTTGCTCCCTGGTTTCCAATGACAAGCCCGTTATAATTCTTTTCGGCGAGATCAACGGCCTTATTGAGTCCGGCTAAGACATCTCCGCCAATGGTGTTCATCTTCGACTGGAACTCAACATTGAGAATACCTTCTCCCAGATCTTCGATCACTACTCCGGAATTCTTCCAAACTTCATTCGATTTTCTGATGTTATCGAGAATGATAAAGGCGTCCTGTCCGGGTTTCTTTTGTTGTTTTTTAGATGCGATATCATAGAAGTATGAAGCGCCTTCTGTTACGGTATAAAACGAATCAGAACCAGAAGCTTTCATTTCATGAACCCATGAAGCCGCTTCTTTGCCTTCGGCTGCCATAATCTCCAGTCCTTTATCCAATCCGATTGCATCCCAGATCTGGAACGGGCCATGCTCCCAGCCAAATCCGGCTTTCATGGCGTCATCTATCTTGTACAGCTCATCAGTGATCTCCGGGATACGATTAGAAACATAGGTAAACATGGCCGCAAAATTCTTGCGATAAAATTCACCAGCCTTGTCGTTTCCATCAACCAGTATTGGAAAGCGATCGATAACCTTATCAACGCTTTTGGTCAACTCCAGGGTAGGGAAAGCGGCCCGCTTTTTGCTTCTGTATTCCAAACTATCTAAGTCAAGAGACAGAATCTCTTTCTTTCCTTCATCCGAAACTGTTTTCTTGTAAAATCCTTGTCCTGATTTGCTGCCCAGCCAATTGTTTTTCATCATTGTATTGATGAAATCCGGGATTTTAAAAAGCTCATGAGCTTCATCATCCGGGCAATTTTCAAAAATGCCATTGGCAACATGTACCAGGGTATCTAATCCAACAACATCAACTGTTCTGAAGGTTGCAGATTTAGGCCTTCCAATTACCGGACCTGTAAGTTTGTCCACTTCTTCAATGGTCAATCCCAGTTCTTTTACCTGGTGAAACAATGACTGTATGCCAAAAATTCCCACACGATTACCAATAAATGCAGGTGTGTCTTTGGCGATTACTGATGTCTTCCCGAGGAATTGTTCTCCATAACCATTAAGGAACTCCAATACATCTTCTGAAGTCTGAGGTCCCGGTATGATCTCAAAAAGTTTGAGATACCTGGCCGGATTGAAAAAGTGTGTTCCGCAGAAGTGCTTTTGAAAATCTTCTGAACGGCCATCACTCATAAACTTGATCGGGATACCGGAAGTGTTAGAGGTAATTAAGGTTCCTGGTTTTCTGTGTTGATCCAGTTTTTCAAAGACCAGTTTTTTAATATCAAGTCGTTCTACCACAACCTCGATAATCCAGTCGGCTTCTCCTACATTTTTGATATTATCTTCGAGGTTGCCGGTTTTAATCCTACTGGAAAATTTCTGTGAATAAATAGGTGAAGGCTTTGACTTGAGTGCCTTCTGAAGTGATTCGTTCACAAGACGATTTCTCACCACCTTGTCTTTCAAGGTTAATCCTTTAGCTTTTTCCTTGCTGTTCAGTTCATTAGGAACTATATCAAGAAGTAATACATTAACGCCAATATTCGCGAAATGACAGGCGATTCCACTACCCATTATTCCCGATCCTATGACGGCTACATTTTTAATTCTTCTTATGCTCATCTTTTATTTCGAACTGGTTGTTTATATATATTTTTCTGTTTGAAATCATCTCGTTGATCACCTGTGCCACCTCATAAAAATGATCGATTTTTTCCTTGGGAAGTTTACCCCGGATGGCTTCATTAAAAATCAGAACCCGGTCTCTGGAGTACTCCCTTTTTTCCTTTCCGAATTGCGTCAGGTGAATCAGAACGCTTCTTCCATCATTCGGATTAGGTTTTCTTTCGATCAGTCCGCGCTCCTCCATACTCTTCAGAATTCGCGAAAGACTTGTGGCTTCCATACCCATTTTAGGTCCTAAGGAAGTAGAGGGCGTTCCTTCTTCAGGGTCTATACTCAACAGTGTAAATCCTGTTGCCATAGTACTGTCAAACTTGGCGGCTTCTTCATTATACATTTTCTGAATAGCCATCCAGGTGGTCCTCAGAACATATTCTATGGTCTTGTCTTTCATGGGAATTTGTCGTCCCACAAATATACAAAAATTTATTATGCATGCATAATAAATTTTTAAATTTTGTAAGTGTTAGTCAGAACCGGGTTGGAAGTAAAAACTTAGTTTAAGGTTTGTAAATCTTGTTGTAGAGATCGATATATTTTTCTTTGATCACATCCCTTTTCATCTTCATGGTTGGCGTGAGGTGTCCGCCATCAATAGACCATATTTCCGGGGTGAGTTCAAAGCGTTTGATCTGTTCCCATTTCCCGAATTTCGAGTTGCATTTGTCAACTTCTTTTTGAATACGCTGGTTGATTACCTCGGAAACCGCAATTTCTTCATGGGAAGAACCGACTTCTTTTTCTTTACGTTCGATCCAATCCCTGACGAAGTCAAAATTAGGTTGAATTAGTGCGGCCGGCATTTTTTCCCCTTCACCTACAACCATAACCTGTTCTATAAAGCGCGACTGTTTCAATTCGTTCTCGAGCAGGGTAGGAATGACGTATTTCCCTCCGGAGGTTTTAAACATCTCCTTTTTTCTTCCGGTGATCTTCAGGAAACCATCTTCATCAAATTCGCCTTTGTCGCCTGTATGAAAGTAATCGCCACTCATGACTTCGGCGGTCCGCTCAGGATCTTTGTAATATCCTTGCATAACATTGGGCCCTTTGATCAGTATTTCACCGTCATCGGCTATTTTAACCTCGATATTATCAATTGGCCGTCCAACAGTCCCAACCTTATAAAAGTTGTCTTTGTACATTCCTACAGAAACCACTGGTGATGTTTCTGTTAAGCCATATCCCTCCATGACCTGCATACCTGCGGCTCCAAAGATCCGCGCCAGTCGAGCCTGCAAGGGCGCACTTCCGGAAACCATAGTCGTCAGGTTACCGCCAAGGGCTTCCTGCCATTTGCTAAAGATCAGCTTGCGGGCAATTTTCAGTCTGAAGTTATACCACCAGCCATTTTGCTCATAAGGCTCCCATTTTTCTCCTAGTCTGACTGCCCAGAAAAACAAGCCCTTCTTTATCCCGCTCAGGTCTTCTCCCTTAGCATATATCTTATCGAACAATTTTTCGAGAAGACGGGGTACAACACTCATCAGGCTTGGTTTTACCTCTCTGAGATTGTCACCGATTTTTTCTATGCTTTCAGCAAAATATACCGTAGTTCCGGCGTGCTGGTAGATATAAATGAGTACGCGTTCAAAAATATGGCAAATAGGAAGAAAGCTCAATACAATTGAACCTTTACTAATATCCGGCAATCGATCGGTAGAATCAAGCGCATTTTTAGTGATATTGTGATGCGTAAGCATTACCCCTTTTGGTCTACCCGTTGTTCCCGATGTATAAATAATTGTTGCCAGGTCATGAGGTTTTACCTCCTGCTTTCTGGCTTCAACCTCATTTTGATTCGAATCATCCTTACCGATTTCAAAGAGCTCGGAATAGTGTTTACAACCATCGATATGATCGAATGAATAAACCTCTCTTAATTGAGTCTGGTCTTTGACCTTGTTTACTTTTTCCAATACTTCTTCATCCGAAACAAAACAGAGTACCGATTCGCTATGATTCAGAACATATTCATAATCCTCTGCAGAAATGGTCGGGTAAATCGGGATGTTCTGTGCGCCAACCTGAAGTACACCAATATCCATAATATTCCATTCCGTACGATTTGTCGATGATATGACAGCTATTTTATCATTCTTTTGAATTCCAAGTTTGATCAGTGCGCGGCTTACCGCATTCGCCTTATCCAGATATTCCCGAGTGGAAATTTTTGTCCATTGGCCATCATACTTGGTCACAAAACAAGCATCAAGGTTATATTTTTCAAGTTGATAATAAGGGAAATCAAAAAGCCTGGTAACTTCCGTCATATATTTAGTTGCTTAAGAGAATATGCAAAATATGAAATAAAAACAGCAATTCAAATTATGCCACTCAGCAGTGAATCGCTTTATTTTTTTATGATTCTGAATGACTCCGATCCTTTTTCAGAATTGAAATTCAAAATATAAATACCTGCGGATAATTTCGATAAATCCAATTGATGTTCACCGCTTATTTCAAGGCCGTCAAAAATAATCGATCCCAGAACTGAGTATAACCTGATCCTGTAGGTATCCGGGCCGGCATTGATAAATAATTTATCATCCACCGGGTTGGGGTATAAACTGATTTTATCAATCTCGGACTCATCTACATCCAGGTTGCCCTGAATGATATTAATCTCAAGATCATCAAAATAGAAACCATCCTCTCTAACACTTGCATCACTTACCAACTTAAATCTCAGAAGGACATTCTGTTCCAGGTAATCGCTTAAATCGATTGATTCCTGAACCCAACTGCTTTGAATGCCGTCATAGACCGGTTCTCCGGAAGCACCAGACTGGTTACCCGAACCATTATTCGTAAATATACCGCATTGAGGTATCCAGTTGCTTCCATCATCAACAGATACTTCAACCTGGGCATAATCAAATCCGTCTTCGATCTCCCATTTCGCATTAAAATTAAGGTAAGCAGCCGCAGCTCCTGTAAGATCGACAGGATCACTTAAAACAATTTCTGTATTAGAGTTATTGGCATAAACACCAAGGGGTGAATCGGTAATGGATGTCGGACTGGAAACGAAATCCGCAGTGGTTGTATTCCATGCTGTAAGGTTCCAGTAGGTTGTTGTATTGTCTGCCGGTTCCGAAAAAATGGTTAATGGCTGTCCGAAGCTTCGATTAACCGTAACCGTTTTGTTATACAAGCTGTTATTCAAAATTAATTCATAGCTAATCATATCGCCTTCAGCTATTGCCGGATCGAGATTGATGCTGATCTGACCGTCAATTTCATCAAGAAAGTTCAGACCATTATGTTGTACGGATGAACCTGCTGAGAGAATATTCGCGGATAATGGATTGACACTTACTGTAAAATTTGCCGGTTCCTGTAGTCCTAATCGCTTAATGCTATAATTAGCAAAATCGGAAGTAGAAGTAATAAATGGATCTGATGAGTTTTTTAGGATGGCATAATTTCCGACGATCTGGGCGGCAGAAATATTGGTGAACATCATTTCCTTGCAAATGGATTCGATCTGGCTTTGTGCCGGCCAGAAACTGGTTCCGATCTCCGGGGTCATTGCGAAAATCTTTTGATGCGTACCAACTGTGCCATACATGAAATCATCTGAATCTCCGGAGAACGGAAAATCTCTTATTGGAGTATAGCCACTCTGAGAGACCAATAAATCGGTAATTCCCTGGTAGATGCCTTCATCTGGAGTTGGCACATCGGCATATCCGAAGGGATAATAGATCAGTTCACCAAAGGTGTGATTATTCAAGGCCAAAACGAAATTGTGTTGTTCTACAAACCATTTGATAGCCTGGTTCTCAACTTCGGAAAACGGACCGGTCCCATGATATAAAGGTGAATTGATATTAGAAGATGATCCGGGACCTCCCCAGGTGTTGTCGGCCGGATTACCATCAATATGATAATCATAATTCCTGTTGTTGTCCACTCCGGGGCCATTCCGGTTTTTACGCCATAATCCACCGCCATTCGGATTTGTCAATTCATTATATAAATAGCCATCCGGATCAACTACGGGTACGAAATACAACTCGGTATTATCAACCAATGCCTGGATTTCCGGATCGCTGTCATAATTCTCTAAAAGATACCACATAAAGAACAACAGCTGAGAGAGACTGGCCGGTTCCCGGGCATGATGAATACTGGTATAAAGAATTTGAGGCTCACCTTCGTTTGATGAATTCGGATTGTCACTAATTTTTAACCATTTGATGGTGTTACCGCCAATAGAAGGACTTGTTCCATTATCGGGATTGCCAACAGTTGTAAAATTGCTGATGTCGGCCGGGGCAGTTATCAGGTTTGGGTAGTGGTTGGCCATATCGTCCAGTTCCTGCAAAACCTGGGAATAGGTATAAAAGCCACCAAAATTTGAAGCGGGCCATACATTGAAATTCGTTGGAGTTGTATAATCGGAAGCTTCGTTAAGGCAGCTGGCATTTTGTTCTGAGCGGATTTGATTTTTACTGTTTTGTTCAACATAATATGTCGATACATCATGAATTATGATATCCACCTGGAATCCATTTAACCGCGCCAATTCTATTTCTGATTCAGAAAAATCAGACTCTATAAAAGTGTTGAATTTTAATGAACCATGATCGGTTGGAACGCCCAGGTTATTCAGAATCATTAAATCTGACTGGGACTCAATATGGATCTTCGCCCTGTGATATTCAGAATGCAGCTGTTGAGCATTAACAGATAATGCTATCAGTGCAATAATCACAATTAAGACCCTTTTCATAGGAAATTTAATTTCCTAAAGATAGTCAAATTAGTCAGATTTTTCGAGCCATTTTCTAGCGTTGACAAAGGCCTGTAACCAGGGAGAAACCTCGTCTCTCCGGTCATTCGGGTAATAGGCCCAGTTCCATGGGAAAGTCGATCTTTCGATATGTGGCATGGTCACCAAGTGCCTGCCGGTTCTATCACACATCATGGCAGTATTGAAGTCAGATCCGTTCGGATTGGCAGGATAGTCTTCATATCCATATTTAGCGACAATATTATATCGATCTTCGGAATACGGCAGGTCAAATTTACCTTCACCATGACTGATCCAAACACCCAGAGTCGTTCCGGCAAGGCTCGAGAGCATCACGGAATTATTATCGGGGATCACAACTGAAGTAAACGCGCTTTCGTGCTTGTGCGAATCGTTAAAGGTCATTTTTCCATGAATGTCATGATCAGGATTGATCTCCTCCAACTCCATAAATAATTGACATCCGTTACAGATTCCAATCGACAGCGTATCTTCACGGTCAAAGAAATTTTGAAGCGCAGTGTTTGCCTTTTCATTATATAAGAATGCACCGGCCCAACCCTTTGCTGATCCCAGTACATCGGAATTACTAAATCCGCCCACAGCACCAATGAACCTGATGTCTTCAAGGGTTTCACGCCCGGAGATCAAATCGGTCATATGCACATCTTTAACATCAAATCCGGCGAGATACATGGCATAGGCCAGCTCGCGCTCACTGTTGCTTCCTTTTTCCCTTAATACCGCAGCTTTCGGCCTTGGTTTATCATTTGGAATAGCAGGCAGTTTGCCTTCAAATCCAGAAGGGAAATTATAGTTCAAAGGTTGTTGCTTGTAATTATTGAAGCGTTCCTCGGGCAGGTTACCTGCTGTTTGGTGTTTATCCAACAAGTAAGAGGTTTTATACCAGACATCTCTTAACCTGGATATGGTCATGGTAAATACCTCTGAACCATTTATGACACTCAAAACGTCACTATTGTTAGCCTGACCAATTTTGTAGCAATCGATTCCCTGGTTTTCAAATTTATCTATAACACCTTCATCGGAAGCCTGGAAAACCAATCCTGCATTCTCTGCGAATAACAGCTCGAATGAATTCGATTCACCTAATGCTGTTAAATCGAGTTCAGCTCCAAGATCATTATCGGCGAAGCACATTTCCAATAAGGTAGTAATCAATCCGCCGGAAGCCACATCATGACCAGCCTGGATCACGTTCTCCCTAATAAGGGACTGCATTGTATTAAAGATATTTTTAACCCGATCTGCATCATGAATTGAAGGCGCCTCTGTTCCAATGGAATTGACAACCTGGGCGAAGGAACTTCCTCCAAGTTTATACTGGTCGCCTGAAACATTGATATAATAAATCGACCCTCCGTCTCTCTTCAGAACCGGTTCGACTACATTGGAAATCATATCACAATGCCCTGCTGCAGAAATAATTACGGTGCCAGGAGCTATGACTTCCCGATCCTGATATTTTTGTTTCATCGACATGGAATCCTTGCCTGTTGGAACGTTAATGCCCAGATCGATCGAGAATTCAGATATAGCTTTTACGGCTTCATATAATCGTGCATCTTCGCCTGGATTTTTACAGGGCCACATCCAGTTCGCAGAAAGCGAGATGCTTTTTAAGCCGTCTTTAAGAGGTGCCCATATTATGTTGGTCAGAGATTCAGCTATACTATTCCTGCTTCCGGCAACAGGATCGATAAGACCGGAAACAGGAGAATGCCCTATAGATGTGGCAATTCCTTCTTTTCCTTTAAAATCAATTGCTGAAACCCCGCAGTTGTTAAGTGGTAATTGTAAGGGTCCGGCACATTGTTGTTTGGCTACCTTACCGCCAACACATCGATCCACTTTATTCGTCAGCCAATCTTTACAGGCAACGGCTTCCAGTTGCAGTACCTGGTCAAGGTAATCATAAAAGAAATCGGAATTATAAGTAACAGATTTGAATTTCCTGTCAAGGGTTTGATCTTTTAAAACCGTATGTGGGGAGCTCCCGAACATATCACTCAGATCAAGGTCCATTGGTTTGCTTTTTCGGGAATCTGAACTAAAACTAAACCGTTTGTCGCCGGTTACTTCTCCAACGGTATACATTGGGGATCGTTCACGATCGGCAATACGATGTAACAGATCGATATGTTCCTGGTCGATCACCAATCCCATTCTTTCCTGGGATTCATTGCCAATGATTTCTTTATCGGATAGGGTAGGATCTCCTATTGGGAGTTTATCAAGATCTATTTTCCCCCCAGTATCTTCTACCAATTCTGAAAGGCAATTTAAATGCCCTCCGGCCCCATGATCATGAATGGAAACAATATAGTTATAATCGCTTTCAACCATCCCCCGGATAGCATTAGCGGCTCTTTTTTGCATTTCCGGATTGGATCGTTGTACGGCATTGAGTTCAATTCCGCTTTCAAATTCTCCTGTGTCGGCGGAGGATACAGCGGCTCCTCCCATCCCGATGCGGTAATTATCACCACCCAGGATAACAATTTTATCGCCGGCTTCCGGAACATCCTTTTTAGCCTGGTCTGCCTTGCCATAGCCTATTCCTCCGGCCAGCATGATTACTTTGTCATAGCCCAATTCCCTGCTGTTTTCTTTATGTTCGAAAGTCAAAACAGATCCACAGATGAGTGGCTGTCCAAATTTATTTCCGAAATCTGAAGCACCGTTAGAGGCTTTGATCAATATATCCAGTGGCGTTTGATAGAGCCAGGGCCTGGCCTTATAATGATCTTCCCATGGGCGATTGTCATCAACCCTTGAATAAGCGGTCATATATACTGCGGTACCCGCTAGTGGGATGGCTCCCTTTCCGCCTGCCAGTCGGTCGCGTATCTCACCACCCGAACCTGTGGCGGCACCGTTAAACGGTTCAACTGTTGTTGGGAAATTATGTGTTTCTGCTTTTATGGAAATGACAGAGTCATAATCACTCGTTCTATAAAAATCCGGGATATCTGCCCGTTCAGGTGCAAATTGTTCAACCCTTGGGCCTTCAATAAATGCTACATTATCCTTATAAGCTGATACTATGGTATTCGGATTTTGCTTAGAGGTTTCTTTGATGAGTTTAAAAAGTGAAGTTGGTTTCTCTTCACCATCGATAACAAAAGTCCCGTTAAAGATCTTATGCCTGCAATGCTCGGAATTAACCTGTGAAAAACCAAATACTTCTGAATCTGTTAATGGCCTGCCAATCCGCTTGGCCATAAGGTTTAAATATTCGACTTCCTCATCATTCAGTGCTAATCCTTCTTGCTTGTTATAAGCGGCAATATCGGTAATGTTCTCAATAGGATCTGGATCATGTTCAATAGTAAAAGTATCCTGGCCAAGGCCATTGAATTTTTGAAGGATCATCGGGTCATAATCCGACTCATCAGCTTCAACCCTAATGAATTCCTCTATTCTCATGATGCCATCAATACCCATATTTTGGGTGATCTCAACGGCATTCGTACTCCAAGGTGTAATCATGGCAGCCCTTGGGCCAACAAAAAAAGCATCCAGTGATGCTTGTTCAATTAGGGGTTGATTCCCAAAAAGCCAGTTTAACTTTTGAACATCAACAGCTGATAAATCTCCCTGAGTTTGAACGGCGAAGACCTTGTTGTCCGGACTTCCGAAGAAATGAATCATTAGCTCCTTTTTAGGGTTTCATTGGAAAGCTCAAATTTACTTTTTTTCTGCGGAAATGCCCTTCTTATTCCATTCAGAATTCCCGAGTTATTCACGAAATAATTCACAATGAAAATAACCTCTTGGTCAATCGCATCACAGAGCCATAATAGGAACCTCCAAATAAGTTCAGATGAACCAGTAGATAATATAGTTGATAAAGATCCATTCGATCTTCATATCCTTCTGTTACAGGGAAATGGTATTCATAAGCGCTATAAAAATCACTGCTGAAGCCACCGAACAAGCGGCTCATGGCGATATCAACTTCATGATGCCCATAATAAACCGCCGGATCTATCAGAACCGGCAAGCCTTGCTGATCAATCAGGTAATTGCCGCTCCAGAGATCGCCATGAAGCAGGCTTGGTTTTATATCTTCAAAGAGATTATCGCAGCACACTGTCATTTGCTCTACATATGGAATATCTGTATTGGTGAGTAGTCCCTTCGACAAGGCTAATTGATATTGAGGCCACAGCCGTTCAGCGATATAAAAGGTGGTCCAGTCTTCATGAAAATCATTCGATTGGTGAAGACTCCCAATAAAATTCGAATGATCCAATCCGAATTGTTCTGCTGTGGACAGATGAAGTTGAGCCAATTGCTCACCTAAGGTTTCAAGGTCGGACGGCGTTTCATTTTTGATTTTTATGGCTTCCAGCAGGAGATAGGCATAGTCACCGATTCTTCCATGACCGATTACATCAGGAATTTTAATGGCTTTTGCAGCAGCTAGAATTTGAAGCCCTTTGGCCTCGACATTAAACATGTCTTCCGATACATGATCTGAATTCAATTTCAGAAAGAAATTACCGTCACTGGTATGTAGCAGGTATGCCCTGGAGATATCACCACCGGAAACCGCGATATAATTTTCTAAGTTCAGTCCGTTGGACGAAGCTATACTGAAGATCACGTCTCTAACTGACATCCTTAATGTTTAGATAATTATAAAAATTATTGTTTGATCAATCTTTTGGTAACCGTTCCATGGTTACTAGTCATTCTTATCAAGTAAAGACCTGGTTTTAAACCGGGAATATCAATAGTACCTGTTCCTGAATAAACTTTCGTTTCCAATATCCTTTGTCCAATGCTGTTAAGAATAATCACATTAAGATCGTTAGTGCTTTGAACATGGATCAGATCATATTGGGTTGGATTGGGATATATTCGAATGGTCTCAACCAATTCTACAGTGTCCAGGCTCAAGGTCGATTGCCAGACATCTTCAACATATTGAGGATTATCAATAAATGGATTTCTATTATCCTGGTGCGCAAAAATATCGTTGTTCCTGTCTATTTCCTTCTGACTAACAGGATCGTCAATATGCCAGTTGTATAACATATCCAGCGCCCACTGCTCAAATACCTTGTCGCTTGAACCGTCGAGCATACTGTCTCCATCAGTGTCATTGGCTTCCCAGGACCCGATATCATCCTGGTATCGAACAGCCAAATAGAAAAATCCTCGTGCAATATCGCCCTTATATTCATCAGCAGGTTCGAAGACATTTCCGGTTGGTCCGGAAATACTGCTTGTTCCAACTTTAGAATTATTTGAGGAGGTAAAGCTGGCTACTGCAACTTCGCCAAATGCCAGGTTGCCACGTTCTGCATTTACTTTCTTGTCTGATGGAATAACATGAAAGGGGTCGGCATATATTGGATGGCTGGTATTATCATTAAACCAACTGCGAGGAAAGGTATGCTCCCGGTTGAAAAATTCACACTCGATATTGCCTCCCAATCCCATGTCCTGGTCTACAACAAAATTAAAAACGCAGTTGCTATACATATCCCAAACGGTTCCATCCGGACGATCATCAGAAGTTTCGTATAGGTCCCAGAGCTGACCATAGGTTACCGAGACATCATGAAATGGCTGGCCATTTCCATCATTTACATCGTCAATAACACTTTCAAGCGCTGATTTTAATGCATAACCGCTTAGTCCATTAGCTGGATCATAGTATCCTGCAGGTGGTTGAGCCATGCTGATTAGACCTGATAAGAAAAATAGAATGTAAATGTGTTTCATTATGCTGTTTGGTTTCGTTCGAGAAGCGCCATATAAAACCCATCGTATCCCGATTGGCTTGATAAAATGACTTTTTCACTGACAAATATAAAATCTTTTCCAGCCTCCGACTTCAAAAACTTATCAACTTGCTCCTTATTTTCAGAGGGGAGTATAGAACAGGTGGCATATACCAATTTCCCACCGGCTTTTACCATCCTGGAATAGGATTTTAACAACTGACTTTGAATGTCTTTGACTTCAGATAAGAATTCCGGACTTAATTTCCATTTTGCGTCCGGATTTCTTTTCAATACACCTAATCCGGAACAGGGTGCATCGATGAGAACACGATCGGCTTTATCAATTAATTTTTTTATGGTTTTTTCACTTTCAATGAGCCTGGTTTCGACATTATGAACGCCATTCCGCCTGGCTCGTCTTTTCAGGTTTTGAAGCTTATTTCCGAATATATCCAATGCGATGACCTGACCCTTGTTTTTCATCAGGGAGGCCAGGTGCAAACTCTTTCCACCTGCTCCCGCGCAGGCATCAACTACTCTCATGCCTGGTTTAACATCGAGGAATGGCGCAACAAGTTGCGAAGAGGCATCCTGGACTTCGAATAATCCGTCCTTAAAAGCTTTGGTAGTGAACACATTGGCGCGTTCATTTAACTGAAGGGCATCTGGATATTCTTTAAAATCAATTGTTTCGATTCCCTCTTGCAATAAAGCGTCCTTAAGTGCATCCCGATTGGTTTTAAGGGTATTGACCCTTAAAACGACTTCCGCTTGTTTGTTTAAGGCAGAGATCTCTTCGCTCCAGGTCTCTTCACCTAATTCGGCAACACCTATTTCATCTAACCAGTCGGGAATGGATTCTCTGAGTTCACGATGTTTTATCAGTTCATCAAAGCGTCCTTTTATTCGCCTCTGTGGAGTGTTCGCAAAATACTTCCAATCGGGAAGGGAATAGCCTCTAAGGGTAATCCAAACGGCAAGTAGCCGCCATAGATCCAATTTTGAAAAGGGCTCATTTACATTCGCTATTTTGGCATAAAGTCTTTTATGTCGGACTATATCATAGGTGGTTTCGGCAATAAAACCACGATCGCGGCTTCCCCAGCGTTTATCCCGTTTCAAACCAGCCTGGACGGCCTTATCGGCATAGGAGCCTTCATTGAAAATTTGATGAAGGGTTTCAATGACAGCGAGGCAAAGATTTTTATGAAGACGCATAAACCTGAATTAGGGTAGCAAAGGTAAGGGTATTTGCTTATTTTTAGTTCAAATTTATTTTATGACGAAAGCCAAAGATTTACAGCTTGTTTTTAACGTCCTTTTCCTGCTTAGTTGGAGCTTAATGGTAGCCCAACAAATGCCGAAAGTAGAGATTGAAGAAATAATCAGGGATAGCACCCTTAATGTTCGCGCGTTAGAAGTGCTGCAGGGAAGTAGTGATTGCGCTTTTGTAACCTCCAATGGACATCTTGGGGGTATCATTGATTTAAGCGGGAAAGATGCAAAAAGTAATTATTTGATAAATTATCCTATTACAGTTTCAGATGATTCATTAAAACTAAATTTCCGTTCACTTGCGGCCAACCAAAAAACGGGATTTGCCATGACCATTGGAAATCCTGCATTGCTTTATGAATTAGATGCCGATAGTTCATTACTCGTTTATCGCGAAGATCATGAAAAGGTGTTTTATGACTCCATGGAATTCTGGAATGAAGAAGAAGGCATGGCTATAGGCGATCCTACCGATGATTGTATGAGCATTATCATAACCCGCGATGCTGGTGAAACCTGGAATAAATTAGACTGCGCCCTTTTGCCAAAAGCTTTGGAAGGCGAGGCTGCATTTGCGGCCAGTGATACAAATATTGCCATAGTAGGTGATCATGCATGGGTGGCGACCGGAGGCAAGAGGAGCAGGATTTTATATACACCTGATAAGGGAAAGAACTGGCAGGTATTTAACAGCCCGATCATTCAGGGAAAGGAAACAACAGGAATTTACTCCATCGATTTTTATGATGAATTTAATGGCTTCGGAATTGGTGGTGATTATACTGATCCTGATGATAACTCAGCAAATAAAATTAGAACCAGTGATGGAGGGAAAACATGGAAACTCGTGAAGGACGGACCAGGATATCGCAGCTGTGTGCAATATGTGCCGGGCAGCGAAGGAAGAGAGCTTGTAGTTGTCGGCTTTAAGGGTGTTGATTACAGTATAGACTCGGGCCAGACCTGGGAACATCTCTCTGATGAGAGTTTTTATACCATCCGTTTTATAAATAAAACCACAGCTTTTGCAGCAGGAAAGGGCAGAGTGGCTAAATTGACCTTTGAATAATAAAAAAGGGCCCGAAGGCCCTGTTTTATGGAGTATTTTTATTTCTGCGTTTTTGCATATTCTCACGCCGTTGCTGCAGCATTTGAAGTATTTTCTTATTAAAGGCATCTTCTGCCGCCTTTAATTGAATGATCTTTTGTGGAGGTATGGCGCCACCGAGGTCCTTGACCAGTTTTTTCTTGGCATTATGTAATTTATCTTCTACGGCCATAAATTGATCCAGAAGTCGCTGAGCTTCACTTTCAGTTAAATTTCCGCGACGCATGGCCTGTCGGACTTCCTTCAAATCATTTTGCCTCATGCTGTTGGCTTCGTCTTCAAATGCATTGTATATAGGCCAGAATTTCTGTGCTTCTTCCGGACTGAGGTCTAAACGTTCGGTAATAAAGGCCACTTTCTGAGCCTTGATTCGCTCTTGCATGGCACGCTCATTGGGTTGCGCCCAACTCATGGTGAGCATAAGCAGGAGTACTGGTAAAATTAATCGTTTCATTGCCCTTTGTATTATTGTTCTATAATGTCTTCTAGGTTAATATTTTCTAATAAATAATCTTCTAAGGATTCTTCATCAGTCAAATTACTGCTCATGATATCCAGCTCGATCTGATCCAATTCATCCTCTGTTAATAGAGAAGCGATTTCATAGGTGCTGATATCCTGGTCAATTATATAGGTCTCTACCATCTGATAGTCGAGCTCTTCGTTTTCCTCTGCAGATCCATTCAGGAATACTGCCAGTAAGATCACAATTGCAGCGGCTATACCACTGACATAATAAAGACTTTTTCTACTGAAGATAGAAACAACTTTAGTCTCATTATCAATGCTAAGCTTTTCCAGGATCTGCTGTTCAACCTCATCAAAATATCCCTCAGGAGCTTTAAATCCATGCTCCTCGGATATATCTCTGACGGATTCGGTTTTTAAGCGAGCCATAACCGAATCTTCCAGTTGCTCAAAGTAGCCTTCTGGTACCTTGAATCCTGAGTTCGATATGTTTTTGATCTTCTTCATCACTCTCTTAGACTTAAATTACGATAAATGGTTTAATCAGTTGTTAAATAAGTCTCAATTTTCTTTACAGCCAGATGATAGGAGGCTTTAAGGGCCCCTTCCGAGGTTTCAAGGATCTCTGACATGTCTTTATATTTCAAATCATCAAAGTATTTCATATTAAAAACCAGTCGCTGCTTTTGTGGCAGGGTCGCTATGGCCTCCTGAAGCTTTAATTGTATTTCATCGCCTTCAAAATAAGTGTCGGCTTTCAAATTCTGTACAGCATGCTGTTGAAATTCTTCACTTGTTTGCTGTGCTCGTTTTGCTCTTTGATTTATGAAAGTAATGGCCTCATTGGTTGCTATTCGATACATCCATGAAAACAGCTTGCTGTCTCCTTTAAACTTATCAATATTCTTAAATACCTTAATGAATGTATTCTGAAGCACATCGTCGGCATCATCATGGGAAATCACAATCTTTCGTATATGCCAATACAGACGTTCTTTGTAGAGTTTCATCAACTCTCCAAAAGCGCGTTCTCGTGTTTGGGGCGATTTAAGATTCGCGATTAATTGATCGTCTGTATTCACGCAATGATTGATTTCCTTTTTAGACCAATGAAAAATAGAAAAGTTTAATGCTTATGGCACATATTTTTTCAAAAAAAATCAAAATAATTAAATAATTGAATATCAGTAGATTAAAGTCAAAAACATCGATGAACTGCATTTATTCATCGACCAAAAGCATATTTTTTTTGTATTTCTGAACCAAATAACTTAGTTTTACCACGCTTAACCGACGTAATGTTACCATTTCCCCAAATGTGGTAATTTTTTATGGTGAAAGAGGCGAAAGAAATTTCGTCTCTTTTTTTTATTGGAATGATTGCATCTCAACAAGGTTCTTGTAAGTCCCTGCTGCTTTAAGAAGTTCCTGATGTTTTCCTTGTTCAACAATTTTTCCCTTTTGCATGACGATTATTCTGTCGGCACTTTGGATAGTCGATAATCTGTGAGCGATGACCACCGAGGTTCGATTCTTCATCATATTTTCCAGGGCCTGCTGAACCAGTCTTTCACTTTCTGTATCCAGGGCAGAAGTAGCTTCGTCCAGAATCATGATCGGAGGGTTTTTTAAAACGGCACGTGCAATGCTGATTCGCTGTTTTTGTCCGCCCGACAATTTATTCCCGGAGTCACCTATATTGGTATGTATGCCCTGTGGCAGATCCTCAACGAATTCCCAGGCATTTGCAACCTTTAAGGCATCGATCACATCCTCTTCGTTTGCATCTGGTTTTCCGAGCAATACATTGTTCATAATGGTGTCATTAAACAGAATTGAATCCTGTGTAACCAGCCCGATCATATTCCGAAGGGAAGTCTTTGTTAAACTCCGAATATCCCGGCCGTCAATAGAAATGCTTCCTGAGTTGACATCATAGAACCTCATAATAAGATTGGCAATGGTAGATTTTCCACTACCCGATTGTCCGACCAGAGCTACAGTACTACCTTTAGCAATGTTGAGCGAAAAATCATCCAGCACAAGATCATCCTCATAGGCAAAACCAATGTTTTTAAGTTCAATACGCTGGGTGAAATCAGATTTGTCAATTGCATCCGATTTATCATCCAGGCTTGAGTTTGTATCGAGAATTTGTAATACGCGATCTGCTGCGGCATTACCTGCCTTTACTTTATAGCTGGCCTTTGAAATGGCTTTGGCCGGGGTTAGAATTTGATAGGCCAGTGCCATATAACCGATAAATGCACCTCCGGAAAGCGTTTTATCTACCAATACCATACTGCCTCCATACCAGAGCAAAGCTGCAATGGTTATTATACCCAAAATCTCACTGGTAGGAGATGCCAGGTTTTGCCGGTTTAAAAGGGTATTGGAGAAACGATAAAAATTATGAGTAGAGCTTCTGAATTTATCGACAAAGCGATTCTCAGCGTTGAATGCTTTTATAACCTTTAATCCACTTAGGGTCTCTTCAAGCGTAGAAAGAAACACACCCTGTTCCTTCTGAACCCGATCCGATTTCCGCTTCAGGCTTTTTCCGATCATCGAAATGATAATCCCTGCAACCGGTATGAAAAGAAACACAAAAATGGTCAGTTTCACCGAAATGGCAAACATGGCAACAATTGCAAATACGATGGTCAGTGGTTCCTTTATAATCAGTTCCAATACAGCCAGTATTGAATTCTTGACCTCATTCACATCTCCGGAAATACGTGCTATGATATCGCCTTTTTTCTGTTCAGAATAATAGGATATGGGCAGATGTGTGACTTTGTCGTAAATCGCATTCCTAAGGTCCATCAACACGCCATTACGTAAGAAGGTGATAAAGAAAAGAGCCAGATAGTTAAAGATATTCTTCAATAAAAACAGGCTGATGATAATAATGATCATGTA
>JABDPU010000183.1 GCA_013042625.1 Flavobacteriaceae bacterium
CTGATATGACCTACCATCCGAATGAAGCATTATCTCACCTATGGCTGGACGCCTTCGAGAAAATGATTCGTATCGATAAATCCTTAGCCCGTGACCTCAGGGCGGCGTCAAATTTTTGGAGCAATCCTCAACTCTGGCTCCAGGAAAAATCTGCAATGGAGTTGATCCCAGACCTGCGCGAACTCAATGACCGTTGTGACCAGATCCTGATCGAATTGGAAGCACGTTTGAAACGTTAGACTAGATTTTTAGTTTTATAACTATGTTTTTAGTTGTTACCTTTGGATTATAACAACATGAATCAAATGAAGTTTCGTTTTATTCTTTCTGTAATACTAATTCTGAATGCCTGCCAAACAGATCAAACCCCGGACTCAGATAAAAAAGGTAAAGAAATTGAAAAGTCCTTTCAGGATGTGGATAGTTTACTAAAGCTCGACAATGGAAAATTCTGGGGAAGGCAACTTTATGGCCCTATATTATTCGTTGACCGGGATACACGTAAACTTTATGCCAACGAGAATAACCCGGACGAAACTTTTAAAAAAGTTAGCGCCTATTATACGGATAGCCTTCCGGTAGAAATCAATATGGCCAATACGGCTTTCAGCTGGAAAGGTAAACGCTGGTCAATGGTCATGCTCCCATTACCAGAAGACAAGTTCACGCGAAACACACTTCTCATTCATGAATTGTTCCATAGAATTCAGCCAGAAATCGGTTTTGATAATATCCCTCAGACAGATAATAGCCATTTAGACATTTATGAAGGCAGGCTCCTATTGAAACTGGAGTTAGAGGCACTGATTAAGGCCTTGGTTACAACAGATGATGTTAGAAAAAATCATATAACAAATGCCTTGTTATTCAGAACTTATCGCCATAAAAGCGAGGACATTAAAACCTCTGAAAATGCTTTGGAACTCAATGAGGGTCTTGCCGAATACACAGCTGTAATGCTTAGCGGACGGGATCAAAAAGAGATGATTAATCATTTCTCTGAAAGTAAATCCCAATTTTATAATAATCCGACTTTTGTTCGATCTTTTGCTTATCAAACCATACCCATGTATGGTTATTTGCTTTCCCTTCAGGACATGCATTGGCATAAAGAAACAAACGATAAAACCAATCTGACAGATATTTTTATGTCATCTTTTCAGATTACTCCTGAAAAAGAAACCACTTTAGAAGATATTGCCCTGGAATACAGCTACAACGAAATCAGAAAATATGAACAAGAACGAGAAGAGAAGCGGTTAAAAAAAATTACAGATCTCAAATTAAAATTTATCGATTCTCCTGTGCTTGAAATTATATTCGAAAACATGAATATCTCATTCGACCCCAGGAATCTTACTCCTTTGGAAGAATATGGAACTGTTTACCCAAACCTTCGCATTACTGACAATTGGGGAATCTTAACCGTAGAGAACGGTTCACTTATGTCCTCAGACTGGAGTATGCTTCGTGTTAGTGCACCAAATAAAATCACCGATAGTCTGGTAAAAGGAGATGGCTGGAGCTTAGAATTGAAGCCAAACTGGACAATTCAAGCCATTGGAGATTCATTTAAACTTATTAAAGAATTATAAAACACCTGATCCCTAATACCCAGTACCTAACACCAAATACCACAAATTCCCAATAAATTTCTAAATTAGCAATGTCACAACCATAAAGCTCCCCTTTTATGAGAACAAGATTCCAGGTATTTGGATTATCCTTAATTATGATTCTCGGATGCAATCCTTATGAGGATTCTCCTGAGCGCAAACAATGGCTCGCAGAAATAAAGACCGTTGAACAAGAGTTCAATGCCATGGCTCGGGATTCGGGCCTGGCCCGGGCGTTTGGATATTACGCCACCGATAATGCTGTACTTCAACGCGAAGAGCGTTTTATTAAAGGCAGGGATAGTATTATCGCCTATTATGAGCGAAACTCTTCTCCAGATATGAATTTAAACTGGGAACCGTCCTATGTCGATGTAAGTGATGATGGCACTTTAGGATATACCTATGGTAAATTCAAGTTTACCATGATAGACACAACCGGTTCAGAACGAACTCAATCTGGTGTGTTTCATACGGTTTGGAAACGCCAGGATGATGGCACATGGAGATATGTCTGGGATTAAGAAAAAACCCGGCACATTTGCACCGGGTCTGTTTCCTTAAAAGACTAATTACTTATAAATTATAAAATTCAGGCCTCCCTTTGGAGGCCTTTTTTCTAGAAGCTGCTCAAACTTGAGCCGCTTTCTTGTTTTGCATCCAGTTCGATCTCTTCCTCTACCTCAAACAATTTGATGGCGTTCCAGTCGATATCATTCATTCCTTTCCTGGCATCGAAGTTCACCGGAAGATAATCGGCAGTATTGAAATCAAGATCGATATCTTCTTTTACTTCAATGACCGCCACAGCCGCTATGCTAATAGGGTCATCATTATTGTGCTCTATTCCGAAGAGCTCTTGTTCTAATTCCATTCGCTCGATCTCTAAAGCCAAATACTCAGCCAAAGGATCTGATGGTTGTGTTGCTGCTAAAAGCATTGAAGTGCTAAACAATGCTACCATAAACAGAGTTAAGTAACGTTTCATAAGTTTATTAATTTAGTGGTTCGTTATTCATTTTTTGTTCTATATATAAGACGAGAAAACCATGCCAATGTTACGGTCCAATAGTACGATTTATGACCTTTTCAACAGACTGATCAAACCGTTGCGAAAACAGCAAATTAAAATCGTCCTCACCTAAATTTTAGCAATGATTCAGTGACATTATTGACAGCTTCAAAACTGCCACTTAGGCTGATTATCAAGGTTTTAACAAATAATTAAGAGATAAAAACGACAATTTCTGCAGATCTGCTAATTGCCTGGCCATTTACAGGAGTTTAAGAATTAAAAAACCCGGCACTTTCGGTGCCGGGTTTTTCATCTGAAACCAGGTTTCGGTTTAGTTTGAAACCCGGTTGCAAATAACTAACTCAATCTACTGCAAAACTTGTTATGTTTATATTAGAAATTGAAGGTAACTGCTACTCCTGTATCACAGTCCATCCCGCGATAAGGGTTGAAGTTCTTGGGTAAGTAGTCCTTGGTGTCAAAACCGAGGTCTATTTCCTCTTCAACTTCGTAAAGTTCTATTGTATCCCAGTTGATGTCTCCCATGCCTTTTCGTGCATTGAAATCTTCTGGTAAGTAATCGGCTGTATTAAAATTCAGCTCGACTTCTTCTTCAATTTCATAAACTTCAATCGAAGCTATGCTTGCTATATTTTCATCTTTGGATAAGGTTCCAAATAATTCCTGCTCTAATTCTATCTTTTCGATCTCTAATGTGATATAATCCTCTAGTGTATCGACTTCCGGGTATGTATCTGCGGTTGCATTCAATGCGAATAGTGCGAATACGAATACAAATAATTGACGTAACATTTTAATTGGTTTTAATTGGTTGATAATTGATTGAACTACACGTATGATTTTGTTGTTTAGCAACTAATCAAAGATTCATGATTCTTTGTATATATGACAGCAATCCCACGCTATTGTTACAATCCTTAAGATCGATTTAACAATTAAGCATCAAAAATTAACCCTTCTCTATATTTAAAATGACTTCATATAAAATTCTGGATTTACCTATAAAATCTGATATTTCGGGAGTTTTATATGTTTTATCAATGTAATCCTATTTATAATTTTATTGTAAGAAAGAATTGACAAATATTTTTATTAAAATAACTTGAAAACATTCTTTTTTGAATCACTTTTTACATCAAAACAGATCATTTTTATCTAAAATTTAATCCTAAAATTGATAATTCTCTATTTTACTATATTCGCTCATGCCTATTTCTAAACGTATCGGACTCATTCTTGGGCCCCTGGCCTTCCTTGTGGTTTTCCTTTTACCTTCGGAAATCATCTCCGAAAAAGCCGATCACGTTATTGCAGTTGCGCTATGGATGGTTATTTGGTGGATTACTGAAACCGTATCCATCTCGGTAACCGCCTTATTACCACTGGTGCTATTCCCTTTACTTAAGATTCTACCTATTGCAGATGTTGGAGCCAACTATGGCAGTCCGATTGTCTTCCTGTTCTTTGGCGGCTTTGTTTTGGCACTTGCCCTTGAAAAGGTGAACCTTCACAAGCGCATTGCCCTGAGCATCATCAAAGTGACCGGAACAACACCTAATAAAGTGGTTCTTGGCTTTATGATCGCTACAGCCGCATTGAGTATGTGGATATCAAATACTGCATCCACAGTTGTTATGCTGCCCATTGCCATGTCGGTTATCAATCTGCTTATCGATGATGCCGATGGATTTACTAAGCAAGACAAAAATTTTGCCCTTAGTGTCATGCTCGGGATCGCTTTTTCGGCTAACGCAGGTGGAATCGCAACGGTTATAGGTACTCCCCCTAATTCTGTGCTGATCGGACTTCTGGAAAACGAATATCAAATTGAGGTGTCCTTTCTGAAATGGATGGTTCTCGGATTACCATTTTCAGCAATTCTGGTGAGTATCATATACCTCGCCCTGGTAAAATGGTTTTTTCCTACCAAAGGAATTCTATTCGGAACCTCAGCCGAGGTCATACATGATGAACTCGCTAAGCTCGGTCCCACCTCTCCTAAAGAAAAACGAGTGCTGTTGGTCTTTGCTATTGCAATAAGTCTTTGGGTGTTCAGAACACTCATCAATAAATTAATTCCGGGATTGGCCTTAAGCGATACAATCATTAGTATGATCGCAGCAATTTCACTCTTTGCCCTACCATTCAGCATAAGGAGAAATGAATATATACTGACCTGGCCTGATACCAGAAACCTGCCCTGGGGCATTCTTTTGCTATTTGGTGGCGGACTGGCCCTGGCAAAAGCCATGTCGGTCTCAGGCATCGTAGATGTGGTAGCCACAGCAATTGCCAGCAGTCAGATCGGTATTTTATTCACGGTAGGCTTACTAATCGTTCTAATGTTATTTATGACGGAGCTCATGAGTAATGTCGCCCTGGTTGCTGTGTTGGCACCGGTTGTCGCCGGAATTGCTATCGGACTGGATGTTCCTATCCTTCATGTTCTTATTCCGGTAACCATAGCCAGTAGTTGTGCGTTCATGCTACCAATGGCAACTCCCCCCAATGCTATTGTCTTTGCCAGCGGCTATGTAAAAGTGCATCAAATGGCTCGTGTTGGTGTGGTTCTCAATGTGATTGCAGTTCTATTGCTTATTGCTTTATTCCGTTTTGTAGTACCAGTTCTATTCTAAAAGTTTTTTGACATGCCCGGTATAAGCCTCATAGTCGATCAGGTTATTATGGCTTCCTCCTTCAACCACAATAAATTCCGAATCAGAATTCCCGGATTCATTAAAAAGTTTTTCTCCTGAATTAAAAGGAACCACATAATCATTGGTTCCGTGATAAATGGTTACAGAACAATTCACAGCCTTCAGATGTTTATAATTTGGCATCTCGTATTTGAGCAGTTTCTTAACAGGGAACATGGGAAAACGACCTTGAGCCACATCGAGTAGAGAATAAAAAGGAGATTCCAGAATTAATAATCTGGGATTGTTTTCCGAAGCAACCTTAGTCGCCATACTGCTTCCCAGAGAGCGACCATAAACAATAATATCAGACTCATTATATCGTTGTAACAGGTAATTATAACACTTCTGACTATCTGAGTAAAGAGCATTCTCATTACGCTCACCCGTGCTTTTTCCATAACCGCGATAGTCCATTACGAAAACATCATAATCCAAATCGACAAAATATGAAGTGATCTTTCCCCATCTCGCTAAGTTTCCGGCATTCCCATGGAAATAAATAATTACTCCCTTGGGCCTGTCAACAGTAAAGTGTAAGGCATTGATCGATACACCTTCATCGGTTTCAAGAAAAACTTCTTCAAACCTATGATCAAACTGATAAATATAGCTCTGAGCAAGGGAAGAGGGCCTGAAAATGAACTGTTCCTGAAGAAAATAAAGTGTTCCGGCAATCACGGTGTATAATATTATTAGGGCTGTTAAAACACGACTAAGCCTCTTTCCTGCTGTTCTTCGAACTGTGTACGACATTGATACTTGTTGTTGACAGGTCGATTTCTTCGAGTTCCTTGGTAAGGATCTCCCCGAGAATTCGATGATAAGACTCAAAGGTATTCAAATTCTTATGCCCACCTCCGATAATGGAATGCAATCGAGTGCCTTCAGGATTTACCTGAGACAATTTAACGCTGGTCTTAAAAGGAATCAACTTGTCATGGGTGCCATGGATAATATGTATAGGACAGCGCACATATTTCAGCCATTTGTAAGTCGGTAATGGGTATTTTATCAGCAGCGACAATGGCATAAATGGCATATATCTGGCGGTCACCTTCGTCAGACTGTAATATGGTGCATCCAGGATAAGCATTTTCGGATTATTCATAGATGCCAGCTTGGCGGCAAAACCCGACCCCAGGCTCCTTCCGTAAAGAATGATCCGGTCTTCTGTTGTTTTATCCTTAAGCACGTTATAGACTTCTTGCAGATCACGCTTTATAGCTTTCTGAGAACGTCTGCCGGTACTCTTACCAAATCCACGATAATCAACCATGATCACATTATAATTATGCCGTGTAAAATCAACTGCAAATTTTCCCCAGCCTTTGATACTCTTCGAATTACCCTTTAAATAAAGAACGACACCTTTTGACTCTCCCTTCGGAAGAAATCTAACACCATTAATTACAGCACCATCCCGGGTTTCGAGATTGTATTCCATAGTTTCCTGGTTGTCATAATAGAATTGAAAATCCTCCGGTAATTTCTCAGGCTTGAATAGAAAATAATCCTGTAAATAATACAATGCAATGCTGATAGCAATATAGACTGCCACAACAATAAGAAGCACATTTAACCATAAGGGCATAACACCGATATTTCAAACAAGATAAAAAAATACCTGCAAGCTTAGAGACCACTCGTGGAAATTATTGTACTTACATCGATAATCCTTAAAAAAATCCTTGGGAATTTCGTAAATTTAAATGCTATATAACCCAGTTCTAGAAATGAAGAAAATATTGCCCTGTGTCCTTTTTGTATTAGCCTTATTCTCATGCAAAAACGACGACGAAATAACAGTCCCAGCCTGTTCTGAAGCCACTAATGTTCAATCACAATCCATTGGAATTGACCAGGCAGTTATAAGCTGGAGTGATTCTAACACTGATGCTACTTTTACAGTGGAGTACGGCCCAACTGGTTTCGTACCCGGAAACGGCACATTACGTGACACCAATACTAACGAGGTTAGCTTGAGCGGTCTTGATGGAAACACCACTTACGACCTTTATGTACAATCCAATTGTAGTTTTGATAACATCAGTTCACAAACACCGGCATTCAGCTTTACCACCTTACCTGAATTGGTGGTTCCTCAGTTTTCAACAAACCTGTCTGACATGAATATTTACGTAGGTGACCTGGATGAATTAAATCCATCACCATATGTATTTGAATATAACCTGGCTACCTCGCTTTTTACCGACTACGGACTAAAGCAACGGCTTTTAGCCCTGCCTCCCGGTGAAAAAATGAATTTTGTTGATGCCGATCTTCCCAATTTTCCTGATAATACGGTTATAACAAAAACATTTTATTACAATTTTGATGAGAATGACCCAGCTGCCGGAAGGCAGATAATCGAAACCAGGGTTATTATTAAGATGAACGGTGAATGGGAATTAGGTACTTATCACTGGAATGCAGAACAAACAGACGCAGTACTCAATCCTGAATCTGTAACTGTTCCTATATCATATTCTAATCAGGAAGGTGAGACTGTCAATATTAATTATATCATACCAGGTGCCGCCGACTGTTTTACATGCCATAATATCAACGGAGCAGAAAGTCCTATTGGTCCGAAAATGCGAACCATGAATTTTAA